>CAYSTR010000245.1:0-4845 GCA_964433745.1 uncultured Oscillospiraceae bacterium
ACAGGGTTAAGTCTTTTCTTGCTTAGGCATTAGCACAAAACTCTTGACAGACCCATCGTTCACTATTTTAATACTTGTGTTTATCTGGCTTTACAGAAGTATTATTGTATATTGTTACCACGATTATAATGAAAAGCCATTTATAACTGTTCAAAATGAAATCCCAGAACATGCAAAAGCCACATCAATCGTTTTACATTCTTTTTACTTAATCCGAATAGTATTAATCTACCGGCTTAGGAATCTTGGTTTCATTAAAAACCTTGATGACTGCGCTTTACATATCTAAACCATATGTTTTGTGCTTGCTCAATAGTATCTACCATACACATTACTGCTAACCTATTTGCTGGCAATCTACTAAAAATAAAATCCATATCTGCTTGACTTAGTTCTCCCCATATAATTAAGGGCTTTGTTAACAATATTTGACTGTATACATCCGACAGCTGCTCTGCACTAGCCCCTCCCTTATCTACATGCATTTCTAAAGCGGAAAACTTCATGTCCGCGTATTCGTTATACGGCATATACCCAGTAGGATGCTGGTGCATAATAGAACTGCTTAATGTCTCTGTAATCTCAATATCGTATGGTCGAATAAACTCTTTATACAGCTCCGGCGATAGGATAGCCGCCGCATCCTCTTGATGCCACACAGTACCGCTTGGTGCCCAACAGTTATAATAAAACGAGCCAATACCACTATGAAATTCAGGGATATACGCTAGCTGAAGCCGAGCAAAATCGAGAAACAAGGAGGTAATCTGCCGTGCCTTTTTGTGTACTGCTTCAGGATTATCTGCCATTTCATATATAAGCTCTTGTTCACCGTAGATAGATGCCAATAGGTCGGATACTCCACGCATACGAGTAGTAGCAAGCGGAAATCTTCCACTGCTTACCTTGGAAAGTTCTTTTAAGAAGCGTATACACAAATTAGCCCACGGGTTTTCTTCGCTCAATCTGCATCCGTTAATTATGCTGTCCTTAGGCATCCTTGCGTATAATGAGCCTGTTTCATGGTTAGCATATATATCCATACCAAGTAATACTTCCATCCACGGAATACCCCAAAATGCTGATGCACTCCATATGAAATCTCCGCCATATTTCTCGTGTTTTTCAAACAGCTCGGCACAATCTGCTGCAAAAGCGGTAACATTAAAATCCTCAGGTACTAGCGGACGGTTTTCAGGCAGCCTTTGCATTGATTTGTACCGCATTAATGGATATTCGCTTCCTATAAAGAAACCGAGCAACGGACGCTCTAGGCTACCGTTATAGAATTTCTTGAAGCCTTCCACCCTGTTTTCAATACTAAAATACATTTATCTATAACCTTTCAAAGTGAAATAGAACATATAAAATCTCACAGCTACCTTTTCTATATTGGTCTCGCAGTATCCACTATGGAGCAGCCTTATCATAGACTATCTGTAAAGCCGCTCCATAGCTATATTTCTATTCTCCCGCTCTATAGTTACTGATAGCCTCGGTTGTCATAATTGCTCTATTATATACACAAAGCTTAGTAACAGCTTTATCGGTGATACGAAGCGTTACCGTTTGCGCCTGTGTTTTAATGTAGTCCAAATCTCTATAGGTTCCGTCAGGCAAACGTCCGTCAATCGTCATGAGCTGCGGACTAAATCGGGAAAAGCCGAACTGCTTGTGCTGCCCGCCGTCACAAAATCGACAATCTGCTACAAAGGAAACAATCTTAGGACCGCCGTCGATTATTACCGAAAGGTGGTGCTTTTCTGCTGAGAACTCAAGTGGCTCACACTGGCACAATGAGGTGGTCTGACCATCTGACATGACCAGCTCAAAGCAGGCTTCGCTATTAAATCGCACCGAAAAACCTGTTTGAGCCGTAGACATGTTGGTAAACAGCTCTGTATTCGGAGTAAGTAAACCGGCATCAAACCAAAAATCTAAGCTAACCCCTGAACGTAAATCCTTACCGGAATAGTCGGGCTTTGAATGATCACGTACAGTGAAACGTTTAATACCATCTAGTAAAACCGCCGGATTTTCCTTGTCTGTACTGCATATTAGACCATCAACCGCTTTTGTCGATATAATAGCCTGTGACCAAAGCTTTTCAAGAAAAGCATTTGGTATTTGGTGAACCCTTGCAATATCCTTATTTGTTTCTGTAATATAGTATCCGCCGTCAGATTCTATCAAGTCTGGATAGCTCATACGGACATAGATGTCATCAGTATAGAGAAGAATCTCCGGCTGACTCCACAAAATCACCCGTCCATTTTCTCCGTCAGTTTCGATACCACCCATGACCCAGACAGGATTTCTGTCTTCATAAGCACAGCCGCTATGGTTGTGAAACCAGTATAGATACTTTCCGTTTTGGCACTTCCATGCAAAATTTGCCGCTCTGGGATTCTTTACAAGCCGACCGTCTGCATATCTTTTGTATTGCGGAGCTTCAAAGGTATGTCCGCCGTCACGGCTGTAGGTTTCGGTGGGATGACCGTCGGCAGTACGGTAAACACAGTATATAGAACCGTCACTAAGCACACTGTAGCTATGCTCCTCTGACACAGGTCCCCCGCCCTCCGGGGTCCTAAGCCCGACTTTACCATCCGGCAAGGTTTCCCAGGTAACGTTGTCAGGATCTTTTTCTGTTAAAAAGTTATCAGATTTAAGCAGTACTCCCTCTGAGCTTGTGAAAAATCCGTAACCAATTCCTCCAACCTTATGAACCGAGGCATAGACACTCCCGCCCAGTATAAACGGCTTACCCACATTCCAAAAGTACCGTATCTTCCCTTTGTAAGGGTTATTTGTATCTATATCAAACTCCCGTACGGGTACAACATACCTTTTTTCACTCCAACTTTTACCGTTATCATCCGAGTATCTAAACACATAATCCCCAAGGGAATCCATTCGGGTGCACACTCCTGTGCCGTAGGGAGGGTTGTCTGCCTTTATTTCTCGGATGTTCTCTGAATTAAAGCAGTAGAAGATATATATGCGCCCGTTATGATTAAGCAGAACACCCCAGGAATTTTCAGGTGACCCCTTTGGTTCAACAGTTACAGGTTGTTCCCATGTTTTACCCTTATCTGTACTTCGCATTGTAATGATATGCTGTCCCGGCTTACCCTCATCAGCATAACCTGTTGTGACACAGCAAACCCATGCTCCGTCATTTGCTTCTACCATAAACGGCTGGTCTGAATAGGATATTGTTGGAATTACATTTCCATTTTCGATATGCCGTATATCAGGTATTACATTTGATTCAACTACGATATCTAAGCTATGGTCAAAAAGATTTGACTTTTCGGACACGAATTCATTCCTCCTAATTAAACATTTGGCGGGGATAAACCCCGCCATTAATTAATATTACTGCAGTTTTGAATTGTATAGTTCCAGTACAGACTGTACATCAAACTTTTCAAGCTCTGCAATAAAAGCGTCAAATTGGCTCATGGGCTTAGTGCCTAGGATAAACTGGGTAATGCTCTCTTCCATATAGGTATTAATAGGAGTCATTACCGAGGCTATCTCGTCGTTCTCTTCCTTTGTAAAGGATGGAGCCGGATCAGCGGGACGTAATAACCCATTTTTATCCATATACTCGGCTTGCTTTGATGTAGCAAATGCCTTTTCATCCTCACCGGACTTATAGTTTACAAGTGCAAACCGCTCATATGCAGGTACAACACCAGCAAGCCACCATGATTTGAATCCATGATCCTGAAGCTTCTTCATATCCGCAGGGAACGTGCCGTCGGCGTTTTGTGTCCACACACTCTGAACATTAATCAACCGATATCCGGACGGAGTTGTGGCATCGCGTTCAAAGGTTTCACCCTCTATACCCATGAAGTTAAGCTCTATACCATCCGGGCTGTACATATAATCCATTGCTTTCATTATCTCTTCCTTAGCGTTGGATTTTTTGCTTACAACCCACGGTGAACGGTATCCGATATTATAATGAACAAACTTAGGTATAGTTATTTTTCTGCCGTTGATTTCAAACGGATAAATAGGTGCTATTTCAATATTAGGGTCATTGTTGGGATTTAATACGCCTGTACCTGAATATGCCATAGTAAACTGCTCTCTCTGCAGCGGGAAGGAGCCATCGTTATACCCTGCGAATAGCTCTTGATCCTTCATTGTTAGAAAGTCGGGATGGAGAAGCTTATTATCTAACATCCACTTTTCAAACTCGATGAACTCACGCAGCACATCTTTATACTTAACTGCGTAAAAGACATACTCATTTGTGCCGCCATTAATCCATGCGTCGTAGGTTATGCCTGTGTGTGGTTGTCCCCAGTATGCACCTGCCATGCCAACACCATAGCCGTATCCCAGTCTTGTTGAGGTGATATAGTCACCGCCCTTAGCCTCTTTTAATGCAAGACAAGCTTCCTTAAAATCGTCAAGTGTTTTAATGTTTGCTGCATCAAGTCCTTTACTCTTGAGGATATCATTTCTCACATACCATAGATTGGAGAAATACTCGAAGTCTTGAACTAAACCAAAACCATAGAGCTTGTTATCATTGATATTTCTCATTTTCGCTTCAATCTCCGGATATTTCTTTAGATATGAAGCAAGATTAGGAAGCTGACCGGCATCAAGATAGCTGTCAAGTGGTTCAAAAAATGCTGCACCATATTCATTATACGAAACATCATCCTGGAAGAACTTGAGCATATCAGGAATTTCTTTGCTTGCTAAAAGGATGTTTACCTTTTCCTTGTGATTATCGCGTGGATTTACAGTTACCTCAAACTTTAAGCCTGTACGTGCACCCCATTCGGTAAAGATTTTACTATCACTGGTGATATC
>CAYSTR010000246.1:0-4840 GCA_964433745.1 uncultured Oscillospiraceae bacterium
CACAAAACGTACACCCCTTGCCGAAGTAGCAAAACGCTACCTCGGCTTTTTTATTGCAATCTGAACAAAAACAAGAAGGAGAGGAGGTAACGAATTAAGGTCTTATTAATGCCGCTATATAGCCGTTTTCAATCCCTATTTTGAGCTCGGTAATGGTTTTATACTTACATCACCAAAACCAACTGTTAATTCGTCACATTACGCCTAAATATGAGAGGAGAATTTAATGATTGAAACCAAGGTCACAAGCGCAATCAAGCAAGCACCGCAAGATGTAATCCAACTCACCCGCCGTATATCCATAAAAATTGGCAACACAACCTATAACGTGTCGGTCAGTTTTAGTCAGACAAGCAAGGAGAACATGAACGACAAGATTATACGGCTTATTCGGAACGAACAGCAAGTGACTAACCAATAAAATTAACAAAAAGACGGTGACTCTTTGTGGCAAGTATGGTATAATAAACTTGCCACAAATGAGTTGACTGTCGGATTAGGAGCATATGATGCAAAGACGGTCAAGCGACAAATTAACCGCCCTGTACTGCCGTTTATCGAAAGATGATTTAATGCAGGGGGATTCTGTAAGTATATCAAATCAAAAGCTCATTTTAGAGCGTTACGCCACTCAAAACAATTTCAGCAATATAGCATTTTTCGTGGACGATGGTTACTCTGGTGCAAACTTTGAGCGGCCGGATTGGAAACGGCTCATCACCGAAGTTGAAGCCGGTAATGTAGGTATCGTCATTGCCAAAGACATGAGCCGTATCGGGCGTGATTATCTGAATGTCGGTATGTATTCCGATGTGGTGTTTCCGAACAACGGAGTTCGCCTTATCGCCATCGAAAACGATTACGACAGCGAAAGGCAGCATGGGAATGACTACATGCCGTTTATTAATATCGTAAACGAGCTTCATGTCAAAGAAACAAGCCGGAAAATCCGGCACGTTTTCAAGGTCAAAGCATTAGAGGGTAAGCACATTTCACCATCTACCCCATACGGATATTTGCGTGACCCGAATGATAAGCAAAAATGGATTGTGGACGAGGAAGCCGCCGCTGTTGTCCGGCGCATCTTCCAGCTGGTCATTGAGGGCAAGGGTGTTTATCAAATATCCGATATACTCTGTGCTGATAAGGTGCTTATCCCATCAGCCCATTGGGAGAAAATTGGAGCAGACAGCTTACGTAAAAAGGACTTTGCTAGCCCATATCGTTGGCGCGGCGGTGTTGTTGCAAGGATAGTTGAACGTGAGGAATATATGGGACATACCGTAGCGTTCAAATGTCACAACATTTCCTACAAGATAAAGGAATCAAGAGCTACCCCCAAAGAAGAACGTGTTATCTTTGAAAACACACATGAAGCTATCATCGACCCCGAAACATGGAACAACGTTCAGCGGCTTAGGCGTGTGGTACGCAAGCCAACGAAACACGGTGAACCTAACCGATTAACAGGCATATTGTTCTGCGCCGACTGTGGGGCAAAGCTGACCCATGACCGCGGGATAGACAGCCGCCCTGGGCGTAAGCCAAAAGATGAATATTACTGTTCAAGCTACCGTACCCAAACCCGCAGCTGCACAAACCACTACATTCGCACCGTTGTCATTGAGGAACTCATACTTAATGCCTTGCGTGATGTGAGCGAATACGCCAGAGCCAATAAGAAAGAGTTTGTCCGGATTGTGATGGAAAACTCGACTATTCAGCAAGAAAAAGCGGCTACGTCGCAAAAGCGGAAGTTGACCGAATGTCGTAAGCGGAGCAATGAACTGAATAACTTAATTCGTAAGCTCTATGAGGACAATGTTTCGGCTAAGCTCACCGATAAACGCTTTGAAAAGCTGTCAGGTGATTATGAACGTGAGCAGTCCGACATCGAGCAAACAATCGAGCGACTACAAGCAGAGGTTGACAGCTTTGAGCGGCAAGCAGTGAATGCTGATAAGTTTCTCTCTCTTGTAGGCAGATATACTGATTTTGAGGAATTAACCACCCCCATGCTCAATGAGTTTGTGGAAAAGGTTATTGTCCACGAAAGTGTAAAAGGTTATCGTTACACCCGCACCCAAGACATTGATATTTACTTTAACTTTGTTGGTAAGGTTGAGCTTCCACAGGAGCAGACCGACTCCGAGCCAGAGAGCGAATATGAGCCGAAACAGTTATCCACATTTGCCAAACGCACCTATGCTGATTTCATAGATTTTATGGAACGGCAGACAGAGCCGACTATCCTTTTACCCATCACCGAAATTGAAAAGGTTGTAGGTGATAAGCTCTGTACCAGTGCATATAAGTATCGGTCATTTTGGTATCCGCATAAAAACCGTCCATTGGGCAGAATTATATATAATGCCGGTTATGACATCGCTAAGCTTGACCTACCCAACCAGACTATTCTTCTTCAGAAGCCAGTGGAAATGAAACAAGCTGTATAACACAATTTTATTATCTTAAAGGCAATCGCTGAAATATGCGGTTGCCTTTTCTCATGCAAAAAAACGAAACGGAGGAAACTTTATGCAAGTATCAATTATGGGACAGCTTCAACAAGCGGGGCAATCTACAGTAGCAACAGAGCTTGATAAGATTAATCAAGAGATAGCGGAAACAAAGGAGAAAAAAGCCAAAGCTCAAAAGGAAAAGCAACAATACGAAAATGAGCTAGCACGTTTGCAACAAAGGGATATTCATAAAGAGCGCAACAAACGCACCCGCCGACTTATTGAGCGTGGAGCAATTCTCGAAAAGGCAATCGGGAATGCTGACCGGCTGACAAATGAGCAGATACAGGAGCTTCTTTATGCCGCTTTTTCTGCCCCTGCCATTACAGAAAAGATGAGGATTATGCTCTTAGCGAATGGGATGTGACACAGGAAGAAGTGGCAATTAAGGTGAAAACACAGTAGTGTTTTTCACCTATATCAATTATACTTCCATACCATCGTCAAGGTCGGGTAGTATTTTTTCTTTACCGAAAAAATCTCCACCCTACCCTTGACGAGGGGAGCGTGTGCGTATCTTTCAGTAGCTTATTCCCTTAGTGTTATTATACTAAGGGCGCACTTATATACCACACAAGGTGGTATGTGCGACCCGAGCCGGGCTGGCGGTCTTGCAGACGGCGTTTTGTCCCTATCGGGTCAAAAGAAAAAACGTGGCAAAAACAGCGGCAAACATGATTCCCGAAACAGGGATAATGCTTGCCGCTGTCTCTTTATATGACTATTATGGAAAGGAACTTGACTAATGGCGATTTATCACCTTAGCATTAAAATCATCAGCCGTGGCAAAGGAATGTCCGCCGTTGCGGCAGCGGCATACCGCAGCGGAGAAATAATAAAAAGCGATTATGACGGCATCACCCATGACTACACTAGCAAAGGCGGTATACTTCATACAGAAATTTTATTACCGGTGAATGCACCGCCCGAATATGTAAACCGTGCTGTTTTGTGGAACGCTGTCGAGGAGATAGAGAAAGCGAAGAACTCACAACTTGCGCGGGAGATTGAAGTATCATTGCCGAGAGAGCTATCCCACGAACAGCATATTGCTCTTGCACGGGAATACTGTAGGCAGAATTTTGTTTCATCGGGTATGGTTGCCGATATGTGCTTTCATAACCCTCACCCCAAAGAGGAGGGCAACGAAAACCCTCATGTTCATATCATGCTGACAATGCGGCCTTTTGAGCATGACGGTACATGGGGAGCTAAGCAGAAAAAGGAATATATTCTCGACAGTAAAGGAGAAAAAATCTATGATAAACACAAACGGCAATACAAATGCAAATCTATACCTGCTACCGATTGGAACGACCAATCAAAAGCCGAAGAATGGAGAGCAGCATGGGGTAATGTTGTTAATAGGTATTTGGAGCAATATGGTGTCACCGAGCGTATAGACCATCGCAGCTATGAGCGGCAGGGGATTGACCAAAATCCGACAATACATTTAGGTGTTGCTGCTTTTCAAATGGAGAAGCGTGGTATTGCTACTGACAGGGGTAATATCAATCGGGCAATTATGGTCACGAATAACCGTTTACGCCAGCTCAAAGCGAGAATAATAAAGCTTGACAACTGGCTAAAAGAGGAAATGGAAAACACCACCCCGCCTACCCTTGCTGATGTTGTAACCGGCATTCTCGACAGGCAGGGTCTGTCCGGCATTACCAACCTAAAAACGGCTTCCCAGATGCTTGCTTTTTTACAAGAAAATCAGATTATGGATATGGCGGGATTAGAGGGTAAAATCAAGTCTATGCTCCATCGGCAAGTTGATATTCGGGAAAAGCTAAAGCCCTTAGAACGGCGGTTAAAGACGCTTGATGAGCACATTAAGCAAGCAGATATTTACCTCAAGTACAAGTCTGTCCACAGTCAGTACCGGCAGGAGAAAAACTCTAAAAAGAAAGAAGCATTTGCCGAAACCCATCGTACGGAGATTTCCCTCTACGAAACGGCGGCGGCTTATCTTGATGGTGTTATGAACGGGCATACTACCCTGCCCACTAAGTCGTGGCGGGTTGAGCGTGATAAGCTGAATGCTGAGAGAAAGCTGCTCAATACGGAGTACATTGCTCTTAAAGATGATGTTCAAAAGGTTGAGCAAATACGGCGTGGGGTTTATGATATTTTACGGGAGGGAGCGCATAGGGCAGAACCAATTAGGGGGGAGGGTGTGGGGTTGTAAGCCCCCATTAGTAATAAGGTACACTAATGGATGGTAGTGTAAAATAAATTGTGCTTTTGCCTTTCCGAGAAAGATATGATACAATAAGGAAAGGTGATAAGAAATGGGAATATTAACAAAAGAA
>CAYSTR010000247.1:0-4839 GCA_964433745.1 uncultured Oscillospiraceae bacterium
ATACGCTAAGATTTTTGCGGATGCGATGGACTTTCTAAGGGGCGGCAATGCGGCAACGGTTGACCAGCTAGAATCCATGATGGAGCGCGCCGCCGAGGAGATGAGGTTTGAGGAAGCAGCACGTCTGCGTGACCGTGCCGCCGCACTAAAGAGGATAAACGAGCAGCAGCGGGTGTACGAGTCCAGGGTAGAGAATCAGGACATTATCGCCCTTACTGTCGGGGAGCATGACACCTGCGCGGTGGTACTGCGTTTTCGCGGCTACCGTTTGACCGACAAGGAGGATTTTCTTCTGGGGGAGACGGCGTTGCAGTCGTCTCTGCGGGAGGAGTTCATTACGCGCTACTACTCCCTGCGTGAGGACATACCTAAGAATCTGGTGCTGGATGAGCCGCCGTCCGACAAGGAGCTGCTTACCCACTTTTTAAGCGAAAAAGCGGGGTACAAGGTGCATGTCTCCGTACCGAAAAAGGGCGATCAGCTTAGGCTTGTGGAGATGGCAAAACAAAACGCCAACGAGCGGCTGGCACTGGGTACGCGCTCATCCGGCAAGGATTTGGCGGCTCTGGAGGAGCTGGGAAAGCTGTTGGGACTGTCCCACATCCCGGACTATATAGAAGCCTACGATATATCAAACATCGGAAGCAGTGAGATTGTGGGCGCTATGGTCGTGTTTGAGGGGGCAAAGCCTCTTAAAAAAGCATACAAGCGGTTTAGTATAAAGAGCATATCCACACCGGACGACTATGCGTCCATGAACGAGATGCTCACCCGCCGGTTCGAGCGGTATCTGGAGGATAAGGACACAGGCGAGGGTTTCGGCAGACTGCCCGCTCTCATCCTCATGGACGGTGGTAAGGGGCATGTAGGGGTCGCGCTAGATGTACTGGAGCGGTACGGTCTGTCTGTCCCTGTATTCGGCATGGTCAAGGACAACCGCCACAAGACACGCGCCATTGCCACTGACGGCGGGGAGATTGCCATAAGCGGCGTGAGGAGCGCATTTACTCTGGTCAGTACTATTCAAGAGGAGGTTCACCGCTTTGCTATCGGCTACAGCCGCAAGAAGCACGGTAAACAGTCATTAGAAAGCTCTCTTACTAAGATTGGGGGTATCGGAAACGCCAAGGCAAAGGCGCTCATGGACAGGTTTAAGACGATAAACGCTATTAAATCAGCGGATATCACAGAGCTAACCGAGGTTAAGGGCATCACTGCCGAGCTTGCGGATAGAATAAAAAAGGAACTTTAATAGACATGAAGATAAAACCCTTATATGGTCTGCCGCTTAACAATTGGGGTGCAGACTTTACCTATTCCCTTAAAAATAAGCATGAGGGAATAACAGGGATTGCCTGCTTAACACGGATTAATACCATCCCGAAGCCCTTAATAGCGGCAACGGTATACGGAGACCTATGCCTTGCGGATAACGGCTATACCTGGCTCATGTTTCTGCCCGATAAGGAGAAATGGTGCTTGTCCGCACTGTATGATGAGACCGGCGGGATAGTCGAGTGGTACTTCGATATTATCGGTGAGAGCTTTGTTGACGAGAGCGGTATGTCCTTTTTCTCCGATATGTATCTTGATGTGGTGGTGCGCCCTAATGGGGAGGTCATCACATTGGATGAGGACGAGCTGGAGGAGGCTCTCGCGTCGGGAGATATCACCTGCGAGGAATATGATAACACATATAAGACCTACCGGCACATGCTCACGGACAAAACAGCGTCACTTGAATATGTTAAGAAGCTGTGCGGGGAGCTGTGGGCACTATTTAATGTGTAGCACTGTTTTACCATTTCATACTAAAGCTAAAAGGAATTATTATGAGTAAGTTCACCTTTAAGTCCACCGTAAGAGCGTGTTATGTCGGAAATTTTGTGCAGGCGACCGTCATTAACATCACGCCTATACTCTTCATACCGCTAAAAGAGCAGTTCGGTATAAGCTACGCGCAGTTGGGTGTGCTGGTGCTTATAAACTTTCTCGTTCAGGTCTCGGCAGACCTTATCTTCAGCGCACTGGTAGACAGATACGGTTTTCGCAGATTTGTCGTATGGGGGCACGGATGTACGGCGATAGGGCTAGTTATGTTCGCCTTAGTGCCGTTTATCATGCCGTTCGCACCCTATGTGGGATTTGTCGCCGCCACCGTCCTGTTCTCGGCGGGAGGGGGGCTTCTGGAGCTTCTTTTATCCCCGATAGTAAACGCCATACCTACAGACGATAAGGTCACAGCTATGAGTGTACTTCACTCGTTCTACGCATGGGGACAGCTCACGGTGGTGCTTGTGACTACAGGCTTCATCTTCCTTTTGGGGCGTGAGTGGTGGCCGCTCATTGTTCTTGTATGGGCAGTTCCCGCTATTTTTAATGTCTATCTGTTCTCTCGTGTACCCTTAGGCTCACCAGTACCCGAGCACGGCGAAAAGACAGGCGTATTTAACCTTCTAAGGACACCATTCTTCCTCGTCATCCTCATGACTATCATGATGGGCGGTGCTTCCGAGGTATCCATAAACCAGTGGACCAGTGCGTTTATGGAAAAGACACTGAACCTCCCCAAGGTCATAGGGGATGTGGCGGGTATGAGCCTGTTTGCGGCTATGCTGGGTCTGGGGAGACTGCTCTACGGCTTTTTCGGTTCAAAGGTCTCGGTTAGGCGGGTTATGACCATAGGCGCTGCTACAGCGTTTTTCTGTTACATAATCGTGGCTCTGGTAGATATTCCGGTTATTGCGCTGATTGCCTGCGGTATAAGCGGGTTGGCGGTGTCACTTTTGTGGCCGGGCAGTCTTGTTATCGCGACCGAGCGGTTTCCGCTGGCGGGTGCTTCCATGTTCGCCATAATGGCGGCGGGCGGTGACGTGGGCGCATCGGTAGGTCCTGCTATTGTCGGTGCAGTGGCGGACTATGCCGCTCGTGTGCCCTTTCTCAAGTCCATCGGCGATGCTCTAGCACTTACCGCAGAGCAGCTGGGACTGAGAAGCGGTATGCTCTTTGGTGCGATATTCCCCTTGTGTACGCTGATTACCCTGTTGTGGATAGCAAGACGGCAGAGGAACGAAATAATAAAGCCGCGGATTTAAACCGCGGCTTTTAGTCTTACGAGTATTCCAGTGTGTCCACGGCGATACTGCCCGATTGCTCGCCTGTGAATATCTTGTTTACCTTGAGCGTGACGAATCTTGTAGTGACTGGCTCAAACTCGCCGGTATATTCAAGATAGCCACTGTCATCGGGTGCGGACAGCGAAACGGTGCTTCCGTCGTCGAATGACAGCTCGAATGCGCCTATCTTACCGTATTTTTTCTCAGTAATCTCTCCGCTCTCATTACCGTTGGAGATGTGAATCCTAGAAATGGTAATGGGTTTGTCAAAGGTGTACTTTATGTGGGCGGTGGTCAGGTCACCGTCCATGGTCATCCATATACCGTCATTGCCAGGCAGCATGTTGTCACCGCTGTAGTCCTTGCTGTACCGGCTGCTGACCTTGACCCTGATTTTGGAATCACGCTGTTCATCCTCATTAAAAGATACAGCTTCTGACGAAACAGACGGCTGCGGGGATGTGATTAGCTCAACAGAAAATGTCCTGTGGGCTTGTGAGGACGAGGATTCGGTCATGTCGGTAAGTGTACAGCCGGATAAAAGCGGCAGCACCGTGAGTATCGAAAAGAGAAGGATACGTTTCATTATTCCCCCGGATTATATAGCTTCTATATAATTAATCGGCTCTAAATTGGGGGATTATACAGTTAAATAAAGGTCAGGGGTCGGTGCGCAGGATAAACACATATTCCCACTCGCTGGCGTTATCCCATGTGCAATAAATCCGAAATCCGCGAATAACAGAACCAGCTTCTACAAGCAGAGAGCTTAGATTGACCAGTGGGTTTTTACCTAACGTAAACTGCACATCCTTGCCGGAATATTCCACCGGAATAACACGGGTTTCTTCGTCCGGAACATTGTACTTTTGACTACCGTCCTCTTTAAGAATAAAGTCATAGAGCTTAACTGTATTGGGGTTTTTACCGTAAAAAAATATCGAGATATCGGTGTCCAGTGCGATATAGGGAATCTCCTCCACCTGGGAGGCAAGAAGCTTGAACATATCCCTATCGAAGCTTTCCCCATTCCATATATCTAACCCGTTTGAGCGAGGGATTAGTGTGTTTCCTGCCAAGACCTTGATATCGGGCAGATCGTCATAGGTTTTATCCTGATTTTTAGTAATACCCGCACCTGATATCACTGCATTATCGGGGAGCTTTAGCCTGTCGATTATACTTATTATTTCCTCTTTAGTAATATCCGATTCGTTCATTGACATGACCGAGAGAAACAGTCCCTTTCCCATAAACCGGCACATATCATTTATCTTACTTATATCATTTGTGGCAATGTCCAGATTATATATTTCCTGCTCAGTTTTATTGCGGTTTGTGCCAGACATGAGCGTGTAGTATATATCGTCCGTACCGGATATCTCCTTATTCCTCCAGACATACAATTCCAAGCCCTTAAAGGCACTCAGCCGCTCGAACGGATTTATGAGGAGATAGTCTGTAAACTGCCGGAATATCTCCTTGGTTTGGCTGTGCTCCAATACATTACCGTAATGCATTTCAATAAAACTGCGCTCGAATTGGAAGCTTCTGCTATTACCGGTAGCGCTGTCGGTGATGTTAAAGCTGACAATCTTGGCATTCTCGATAAGAGATAACATGAGGGCGGCATTTATTTCAAAAAGAACGGATATTGTACCTGTACTATAGGAATCGCGAAACCGTTTGGGGTTTGTTATGAGGTGAACGATAGCCTCGCGCT
>CAYSTR010000248.1:0-4834 GCA_964433745.1 uncultured Oscillospiraceae bacterium
TTATGGCAGTAGAGAGTATCCATACCATTGCATTTGTCCCTAAACCCTGTGAAAACCATATTAAATATATAGAACTCTATAAAGAGATTCAAAAGCGCGGTAAGAGCATTTTCTTTAGCGGAACAGCTGATGAAATCAAATCCGTATTTACAGAGCTTGACCCGGCTAAGACACTATACAAGCCAAGTATAAGATCTGCCGAAGAGTTTTACGAGCTGGAGCGATGGATAATAAATAGGTTGTAATTTTATGTTAAAAGTATTTAAGTAATCATATGAGGTGCTATATGCTGACATGCAATGAACAGGTCTTGCAATTCAAAAAGAACTGCACATACAGTGATGCTGTGATTGAGCAGTTTTACGGAGCGGAAGGTTATGACGTATATAACCCCACTGTACCGTTTAATCTGGATGGAAAGCTGATAATGGGCTGTAGGGTGGAGAAAAGAGATCATGAATTTTCAGAAACCATGTTCTATGAGAAAAGGGAGCAGGCTTGGTATCTTATTGAGGGGGTGTCACTTCCCAGGCTTCAAGACCCGTCAGTGGCTTTTGTCGATGACGAGATTGTAATCGGCGGTATTGAGTATCCTGTCAAGACTTTATACAAAGGTAAAGTGTATGAAGAAGGATGGATACAGCAGTTCTATAAGGGTAAGGATTTATATAGTCTCAAGAAATTCTTTACCGGCCCTGCCCAGATGAAGGATATTCGCCTGTGTCAGCTTTCTGACGGACGTGTGGTATTTTTCACACATCCATTGGACAGGAAGTGGATTGGCGTAGCTATCTTCGATAATCTCTCGGATGTAACCCCGGAAGCCCTTGAAGACGCCGAGGTATTTCCCGGTCATATATTAGACGGCGAATGGGGCGGTGCAAACCAAGTGCTCGAGCTTCGCGGCGGGATTATTGGAATTATTGGGCATAAGAGCTTCATGACCGCCGAGCAGGACGAACCCATGCTGCACTATAACAGTGTCGCATTAACATACGATGTTAATACCGGAACAGCATCTTATCCTAAGATAATTGCAACACGCTCTATGTTCCCGCCAACAGAGTCAAAATGGAGGAAGGTGGAGGATGTTCTATTTACATCAGGTATTATAAGAGAAGGCAGCAAAGCAAGGCTATATACCGGTATAAGTGACTGCTGTATCGGCAGTGTACTGATTGACTATCCGTTCTAATATAACATAAGGAGAGAAGCTCATGAGTGAAATGACCTCAAAACAGCGCATGAAAACGGCTCTGTCCGGCGGTATTCCCGACCGTGTGCCCGCCGCTCCCGATATATCGTGCCTCATCCCCTGCCGTTTCAGCGGGAGGGACTACTGGGATGTGCTATACTATGCCAATCCCCCGCTCTGGAAGGCGTATATAGATGCTATTAACCACTTCGGTATCGACGGCTGGTTTATATACGGAGGGGTACAGTTTACATATGCAAACCGTCCCGAAATCAAGGTTCATATAGACCGCACCGCACATGAAATGACCGTCACCGAGGTTATTGATACCCCAGACGGCGAACTAAGGAGACGCACCCTGTTCCACCAAAACGATTCAAGTGCACCCACCGAGAAGCTAATAAAGAACTTCAAGGAGGATTTCCCCAAGCTTCGTCACCTGTACAGCGATATCACCGGATATGATAAGTCCGAACTTGAGACCATGAAAAAGGTGCTGGGAGAACGCGGTATGGACGGTACCTATGTCATCCCGCCAGGGCTTCATATATTCAGTGACTACTTTGAAGGTAACATGGAGGCGGCAACCTATGCCTACTACGACTATCCCGAACTGTTCGAGGAGCTGACAGAGCTGCACACTAGGCGGTGTATGCAGGAGCTTGCAATCTGCCTGGAGAGCGGTTTTGATTCAATCCTCACCGGCGGCAGCGGCTCGATTACCATGCAGTCACCCGACATTTGGCGGGAAATGAGCCTGCCTGTCATTAAGGAGATAACAAAGCAGTGCCGGGAGGCAGGGGTTATATGCGGTATACACTCTTGCGGCAAGGAAGCGTACATCGTCAAGACCTGTGCAGAGGAGACCGCGCTTGACTATATAAATCCGCTGGAAATTCCGCCCATGGGTGACTGTACCCTGCGGGAAATGAAGCAGTTATACGGAAATAAGCTTGCGCTGATGGGCAATCTGCATACCACAGACCTAATGCTGTTCGGCTCAAAGGAGCGGGTGACACTGGAAAGCCTGAAAGCCATCCGTGATGCCGGTGAGAACGGAGGATTTGTCCTCTCCACAGGAGACCAGTGCGGCAGGGATACCCCCTATGAGAACATCTTTGCACTAGTGGAGACAGCCAGGACATTCGGTACATATCCGTTAAACATGGAACGCATCGACGCAGAAATAGCGCGTCTTGAAAAAATCGTCCTACAGATTTAAGAAAAACGGAGGGGTATGGCTTATGACGCCCAGAGAAAGGATTATAGCGGCATTACAGTTTAAGGAGTGTGACAGGGTACCGATTGAACGGGAGGACTGTGTAGGTCCCGGGATAGAGTATCCGCTGTGGTACTTCGGCGGGGAATTGGGCAAGAAGGGCAGCTATACTGATTTGTGGGGGTGTACATGGCTTGCACTTGAGGACGGGGTATGCGGAGAGGTAAAGGTTCATCCTCTTGCCGACTGGTCTAAGCTCGACAGCTTCAAGCCCCCTATGCACTACCTTGACAAGCTGGATTTGTCTCCCGTCAATGCCTATTGCGCCTCCACCGACCGCTTTGTATTCCCCTCGTGGGAACCGCCCATGCCCAATATATTTGAACGGCTTCAACATCTGCGCGGCACCGAAAACCTGTTTATGGATTTGGCTTACGGTGACGCGCGTATCCTAAAGCTCATAGATATGCTAAACGAATACTATATGCCGCTCATGGAGAAATGGGCTAAAACCGATGTAGATGCGCTGCACATCGCCGATGACTGGGGGACGCAGAAGGCACTTCTAATCTCCCCCGAGATGTGGCGGGAATACTTTAAACCCATCTACCGGCAGTATCGAAGCATTGCAAAAAGCTATGATAAGTTCATGCTTATGCACTCCGATGGGTTTATCGAAGCAATTCTTCCCGATCTTATTGAAATTGGGATTGACTCTATAAATTCCCAGATATTTTGCATGGATATAGAGGCGTTAGCCGAAAAATACCATCACAAAATTGCCTTTTGGGGTGAGCTTGACCGTCAGTATCTCCAGGTGTTCGGTTCTCCGGATGAAGTGCGCGCAGGGGTAAGACGGCTTTCCAATGCATTCTTCAAATACGGCAAAACCGGATTTATTGCACAGTGTTACTACACCCTAGGTACACCCGAAGCAAACAAACAGGCCGAATGGGATGAATGGCAGAAGATCAGCTCATCCGGCAGCTGGATGGAGGATTAATTATGGACTGGCGCATTGAATTTAGTAATTGGCTTACGAAAGCAGATGAACAAACGAAAGCGGATCTTTCCGTCCTAACGGAAGCACAGCTGCGCGACCGATTTAAAGGTCACCTTACCTTCGGGACAGGCGGTCTGCGCGGCGAACTGGGTGCAGGCAGCAATAATATGAATGTATATGTGGTGCGGCGTGCAACAAGGTGATTGGCAAACTATATAAAGGCACAGTCATTGGGCGGACAGGGTGTAGTGATTTCGTATGACAGCCGTCATTTCTCCGAAGCCTTTGCCGCCGAAGCCGCACGGACATTATGCGCTGAGGGAATAAAGACCTACCTGTTCGACGGACTGCGTCCTACGCCGGAGCTCTCCTTCGCGGTTAGGTATCTTCGGGCTACAGCGGGTATCGTCATCACCGCTTCACACAATCCGGCACAATATAACGGCTACAAGGTCTATTGGTCGGACGGGGGGCAGATCCCCCCGATATAGCATCGGCTTTGCAGGAGGAGATAGAAAAGCTTAATCTTTTTGATAGTCTTGAAACAAAAACCGAGCTAGCGCCCGAAATAATCGGCATAGAAATAGACGAGGCATACCGTGAGCAGGTACTGGCTCAGTCGAGTACGCCCTAATGTTATAAATGAGCTTCCTGACTTCCCGATTGTGTATACACCCGTCCATGGAACAGGTATTACACAAATTCCTCAGGTATTACGTCTTGCCGGGTTTACCAATGTATCTATAGTTACAAATCAACAAACCCCGGACGGCAGCTTCCCCACCGTCGAGTCGCCGAACCCAGAGGAGGGTGCTTGTTTTGCAGAGGGTATTCGTTTAGCGCGGGAGGTCAACGCCCCCCTAGTGCTTGCAACCGATCCGGATGAGAATTGTTAAAGCAGGTGACGGCACTTCTGCGAAAACGCTCTCCTTATGTCGATATGTCGATGTATTATTACGATAATTATTTCATGGCATGGGATAAGATTTGGGCTATTGTTTCGCAGAACAGCGTGAAAAGGTTTACAGGCTTCGGGCATGATGTGGACCCGATGGAGGCGCTGTTATCAGGGAAGGGGTAATGTGTAAGAATTATCTATCATAGTTCGAAATGGACTAGTAATCAAGCGGTGGTTGTGGTATAATATATTAACAAATCCACGCAAAATAAATCAAGATATTGTTTACCCACTTATGTTAATATTGCATTAGACGAGAGGTGATTTTCAAATGGATATATTAAGTGAATTACAGAGAGCGATTGATTACATCGAATCCAACATAAATGATGGTTTTGATATTGATGACATAGCCAAACAAGCATTTATGTCAAGTTTTAACTTTCAAAGGTTATTTCGGTTACGCCTGTTCAATGTGTACCCACAGCAACCACACCGTATACTTATCTGTGACAACGG
>CAYSTR010000249.1:0-4801 GCA_964433745.1 uncultured Oscillospiraceae bacterium
GGTCGTCTTATGGAGGAATATGAACGACTGGGAGGTTATGATACAGAGGTCAGGCTGGATAAAATATGCAGCGGTATGAATATTGATGAAAGGCTTAGAAAAAGCCGTTTTAATCAATTGAGCGGCGGCGAAAAATCGAGGGTTAATCTAGCGCGGATACTACTGCGCGAGTGTGATATTCTGCTTTTAGACGAACCGACTAATCATCTTGATTTAACGTCGCTGGAATGGCTTGAACATTTTCTGCACAATTTTAAGGGAACAGTTGTGGTTATATCCCACGACAGAGTATTTCTCGATCGGGTGGTTACACGGATAATCGAGATTGATGATGGCAAGGCAAATTTCTATTCGGGCAACTATTCGTTCTATGTCGAGGAACGTGAGCAGCGTTTCCTTACCCAAGCCGAGCAATTTAAGCAGCAGCAGCGCAAGATTAGTCAGCTTGAAGCTGCTATAAAGCGGCAACGCATATGGGCACAGATTAATCCGTCAAATACAGGTCTGGCAAAACGTGCACTTGCAATGGAAAAGCGGTTAGAACAGATGGACAAAGTGGAGAAGCCGTATCTCGCAAGAAAGCTGACCGAGGAGTTTGACAGCGGCGGTCATGTGTCCAAAGAAGCTGTTTCGTTCCACTCTGTGTGTAAAAGCTACGGAGAAAAGATCCTTATATGTGATGCGGACTTACAAATACTCAGAAATGACCGAATAGCCATTGTAGGAGCGAATGGGTGCGGGAAATCAACTCTAATGAAGATGGTTATGGGAGAGGAAGAGCTCAACAGCGGCAGTATTAATATCAGCCCCAATGCTAAAATCGCCTATATGCCCCAGATTATTGTTTTTGAGGATGCTAATGCGACGGTTTTGGACATAATGTGTTCTGAAATGGATGTATCCCAAGAAAAGGCCCGAAGCATTCTGGCAAGATTTCATTTTATGGCTGCTGACGTTGTAAAAAAGGTGGGAAATCTTTCCGGCGGAGAAAAAAGCCGCTTAAAGCTCTGTTTGATGATGCAGAAAAATATAAATTTTCTCATGCTGGATGAACCTACTAACCATCTTGATATAGCATCACGGGAATGGATAGAGGGGGCGTTATCCGAGTTTGAGGGTACAATGCTATTTGTTTCTCACGACAGATATTTCTTGAATAAGTTTGCCGATAAAATCTGGAGCATGGAAAACGGTGTTATTACCCAATATAAATGTGGTTTTGATGAGTATATGGAAATACTCCGTAAAAGCTCCATTTCGGAAGAAGCGGCAAGGAAGAATCATGCGGGAAAGGCTAGGGTGGGGCAGAATAGAGCAAAATCCTCTGTTCAAAGGGCGGCAGCAATAGATGTCGAAAAGCTAATCACTCAATCGGAATCCGAGCTGGGTAGAATAAACGCTGAGATTGAATCGGATATACTAAGAGCTGATTTCTCTAGAATGAATGAATTGCTCGAAGAAAAGAATCAACTTTTAGAGAGAATCGACACCTTATACAGCGAATGGCTTGAGGGGGGCAGTGTATAAATTAAATAAACGAGATAAGAGCCGCCGGTATGTGCGGCTCTTAATTTATTAAAAATCATATTGACAAATATATTTTTATATATTATACTGTAGTCATACCATTCAATATTATATGGAGGTATTGCAAATGGAGAGACCCATTGACACGTTGACAGGGCTAATATCGGGAGTAGAACTGACCTCCGAGATGGACGCGCTCATTAAAAAAGGCGGGGAGTTTGCCCTAGTGCTTCTGGACATCGACATGCTGTTCGCCTTAAACCGGGATTTCGGTCTGGAGGCGGGGGATGCGGTGTTTCGGCTCATAGCGGACGAGATGCGCTCCCTCTTCCCCGAACCGAGCCTTTTATTCCGGGACACGAGGGATCAGTTTGACATCCTCATGCCGGGGGCGGACAAGGAAGCGGCATTTCTTCTGTCCGAGCAGCTAAGACGGCGAATATGTGAGGTGCGTCTGCCGTTTTCGTCAGCCGAGGGGCAGCCCCTTTTGCAGACGGTGAGTGTCGGTATATCCTCCTATCCAGACGACGGCAGTCGGTCGGCTGATGTGCTCCGCCGTGCGGACAGTGCCCTCATGCGCGCCAAAAAGAGCGGACGCAACCGCGTGTGTCTGGCAAAGGAGGAGAAGCTCATACCCAAGACGAGCCACTACACATCGGCACAGCTCGAACGCCTGTCCGAGACGGCGGAAAAGGTGGGAGTGGGCGAAGCGGCACTGCTTCGTGAGGCGCTGGATGATTTATTGCGCAAGTACGATGTGAACTGAAAAAGGCAGCCCCGCGGTGATTATCCGCGGGGCTGTCGGATTGTATAAGGGGGCTACATTATCTTTATTTTTTTATGCTTTCTCACCCCTGGCCTTTAGCCGCATTATAGCAGGCACCCATGAGCCTGTATTCGATATCGTCCTCTTTCCATGTCAAGCGCAGGTTGGACTTGTATGCTTCCCTGTCCTGCCAGTTGCCGAACTCACCCTCACGTCCGATAAGCTCCGGGTCATAGCACAAAGGGGTGAAGTGCAGAGCAAACCCTTCTCATAGAAATGAAGAGTATACAGCAGTATCCCATCGTAGTAATCACCGCTCTCTGCTCTCTCCCCTGACATATATTAAATTCCCAGCAGATTCTCGGCGTACCCCTGCAGCTTTTCTTCCATAAGCCCGGTGAGACGCTCACCCATACTGCATAAAAGCTCAATATTCCTGTCGCTTGCATCGTCCATGGAGGGCACCTCGCCGTCAATAGTGAGGGCGGCACGTACATAGTCCCCCGCCTTTCCCATGGAGGAGAAGATTGAGCGCAGGGAGTAGTCGGCGGTGAGAGAGGACGAATCGATGAATATACTCATGATGGGGACTGCCCAGTTCAAAAGCCCGCCATCGTCAATGTGCTTGTAGGGTAAAGCCTCATTCTTCTGCACATTTCCCACAGATAAAAGCGTCACATCCTCCGGTTTTGTAAGCGAGAGTGCCTCAGTCAGAGCAAGCAAGGACGGATTATTAGCCACCATACCGCCGTCAATAAAAACACCCGCCTCCCTGCCGTCCTTTACAAGCACATAGGGCGGAAAGAATGTGGGAGCGGCAGACGAGCAGGCAATGCACTCGTACGCCGGATAATCCTTGTGCGGATAGACCTTTGCTTCGTGGGACATAAACCACACCGGGTGACCGTCCGTAGTGTTGTAGGACGGAATGACACACGGACGGACAAGTGTGCTTAACATGGTATCCCCCATGTAGTCCTGCAATACCGCTAACAGATTTTTGTTTGAGAACTTAGCCCCGCTGAATCCCGACACCGTTAACACCGAATGAATAATCGAACGGTCAAATATCTCCCGCCCATGCTTTATGTAGAGCTTTACAGCGTCCGAAGCCTTGTATTTGGGGCGTCCGTTTTCTTCCGGACACAAAAGAAGTCCGGCTAAAATAGAGCCGGTGCTCGTACCGGCAATAAGTTGAAAGCAGTCTGCCAGCCGAAGCCCCGGATTACCGCTCATCAAATTGAGCTTCTCCTCCAGCCGCTCTAAAAGCATAGCCGAAACAATCCCCTTAATCCCGCCTCCGTCAATCGACAATATATTAAACCGCGACAAAAAACCACCTCCGATACATTATATCGAAGGCAGTTAATTCCCGTTCCACTAGCAACTAGCAACCAGTAACTAAAAACTATAAAACCGCACTCTTGACTAGCATCTCGAATGCCTTACCAAACGACATTCTGTCAATGTCCACATCCGCAAGCAGCGGGTACGCACCTATCTTCTTTCCGTCCATGAATATCTCGACCTTGCCCAGCTGCTGCCCCTTTGTAACAGGCGCATCAATCTGCTCGACTAGGTTTACCTTGTATTCGAGCTTGTCGCTGGACGATTTAGGGACTAGAAGCCTTGTAATCTCGCCGTTTACTATGTCCACCTGCGGGTATACGCCCTTAATAACCTTGACAGGCGTAGGAGCGTCTATAGTCTTTGGGGTGGCAAGCTCATAGTTTGCAAAGCCGTAGTCCAGAAGCCTTCTGGCGGAGTTGAAGCGGTCGTCACTCGTCGGACAGCCCATGACGACGGCTATAAAGGATATGCTGTTGCGGGAGGCGGTGGCACTAAGGCAGCTCCCCGCGCCGTTTGTTGTACCTGTTTTAAGCCCTGTCGCCCCGTTATAGAAGCGGATGAGCTTATTGGTGTTCACGAGCTGTGTCTTGCCCTCCCGGAGACTATCCATCCAGACAGAGGTGTACTTGGTTATCATGGGATGCTTCATAAGCTCCACCGACATGATGCCGATATCACGCGCCGTCGAGAGGTGACCGTCAATGTCAAGGCCGCTTGCATTCATGAATGTGGTGTTCTTCATCTCCAGCTCCCGGGCGCGCTTGTTCATCATATCCACAAACGCCTGCTCGCTTCCCGCGATGTGCTCGCCTAACGCCACCGAAGCATCATTCGCACTGGCTATGGATGCGGCGCGGAGAAGCTCCTCCACCGTCATAATCTCCCCCGGTTCAAGCCAGATCTGCGATCCGCCCATGGATGCGGCGTGCTCGGAAACGGTCACATTGTCCGTGAGCTTTATGCGTCCCGCATCCAATGCCTCCATGACGAGAAGCAGTGTCATTATTTTTGTAATCGACGCAGGGTGCATCTTTTCGTCCGGGTTCATGCTGTAGATGATGGTGCCTGTAACAGGCTCGATGAGTATCGCCGACTTGGCGGGCAGGTTCATGTCAAGGTCGGAAAGCGGCTCGGTCAGCTCCTGGTTGAGGGTAGGCC
>CAYSTR010000250.1:0-4801 GCA_964433745.1 uncultured Oscillospiraceae bacterium
CAGAGTGCGTTAAACCGCACATATATGCGAAATCTCAACCGAAACCTTGGAAACATGGCTAACTCAAACACCAAGCTTGCTTCCATGAGAAAGTTCTCTAAGGTTTCTGAGAATACAGCCGATGCTGCACGAGCGTTTTCCGTGAGGGAGCAGCTTTATAAGGATGAGCAGTTCCAAGCCAATATCCGCGATGCGCTAGGAGAGCTGTCGTCGGCAGAGAGCACCCTCATGTCCATGAACGATCTTTTAAAGACGGTCAAGGAGCGTATGCTTCAAGGCATGAACGGCACAAACCCGACAGATGCAAAGGAGATTATAGGGCGCGAGATTAAAGAGATGTCAAAGCAGATCCTGCAGTTCTCCAATGCAGTTTACGGCGATAAGCACCTGTTCGCCGGGACAAACACAGGTTCGCCGCCCTTTGATGTCACTCCAAGCGGCGTTGTGACCTACAACGGTTATGACGTGTCCATGATATCAAAGGATCCCACGACAAACCAGTACATGTTTGACGACGGAGCAGGTAATCTGACACCTATTGCACAGGACAGCGATGTGTTTCTCGATGTAGGTCTGGGGCTCACCTTAGACGGTTCAAAGGTCGATCCCAAGACGGCGTTGCAGATATCCTTTTCCGGTCTGGATATTCTGGGATTCGGCAAGGAAGTTGACGGTATGCCGGGCAACATGATATCCCTGCTTAACAAGATAGCGGAGGATTTCTCGAAGAACGACATGGAGGCAATGGGCAAAAACCTCGAACAGTTCGACAAGCTTTCACAGGACTTCATACTAAACATAACTGATATAGGCGCGAAAACCAACTTTTTAGAGCAGACCAATGCGCGCCTGGAAAACGACATATACAATCTAAAATCCACACAGTACGATCTTGAGGCACTTGATATGGCGGAGGAATCCATAAACAACAAGACCTACGAGATGGCGTGGATGGTGACATTGCAGATGGCATCAAAGCTCATCCCGCCCTCAATATTTGATTTCCTGCGCTAATATCATCAGAATTTGCATTAGCACAAGAGGTGAGTTGAATGCAGCTTATAAGGATTAAAACTACTCCTATTGAGTATCAAATCAAGGTTCAAAAGGCCGAACTCAAGATGGATCCAAAGCTGCCAAAGAGCGAGTACCAGCGCACACCCGCGAAGATGGAGATTCGTCAGAAGAATATCTCCATGCGTATGGATAGTACGGCAATGCGGGAAAGCTTGGGAATTAAGACATCAGAAACGGCAGCGCGTGACCGTGACGCCGACGGAGCGGTGGCAATCAAACGTGCTACCGAGGAATACGTTCAAATAGGAAACGAGATGGCAAAGGCTTATAAGGGTGCTTCCATCCCGGATATTATGTACAACAAGCTGTTCCAGCAGCCCACTACGCATCAGGTGTTTCTGCCCAGCGTAGGGCCGCAGATTTCATGGGATCCGGCACAGCTTGACTTGAACTACACACCCGCTAAGATGGACTATAAGTGGGATGTGGGTAAAGCCCAATTTGAATATGTTCCGGGCAGTATATCTGTGGACATCACCCAGTACCCGTCGATTGAGTTCGAGTATCTGGGAGGTCCTCGATATGTACCGGCCAGTGCCGACCCCAATTATAAAGAATAAAATGGGGTAATGGTTATCGGATTTTTAAGGTTGCAGGATTTTCCTGTAGCCTTTTGGTCTTTATTATTATTTTATGACGTAAAAAGGTTAAACTAATGGGGAGAGTTGAAGAACAAGGCTTTTTTTAAAGCGAGTTTTGAAGCACGACCTAAATTATAAGTTTAATAGGAGCAGAGAAACGGACATTTCTCGTATACACGATATGACAATAGAAACACGGGATTTTGGAAGTATAGAAATCGCAGGTGACGATATAATCCGCTTTGTTCAGCCCATTTTGGGGTTTGAGGAACAGAGCCGCTATGTGCTGATTTCTGACCCCAGTATCGGTGACCAGTTCTACTGGCTGCAATCGGCGGATGAGCGGGATATCTGCTTCATCGTAGCAAATGCGGCAGAGGTCTCCCCAGGTTACCGCCCCAAGCTGCAAAAGCAGGTGCGGGAGCAGCTTGATTTGTCGGAAAAGGATTCACCGCTTGTGCTGACCATAGCTGTTATAACGGATGATTTTACACGCTCGACACACAATATGAAAAGTCCGGTTATTGTCAATAAGACAAGCAAGCTGGCATCGCAGGTTGTGTTAGAGGAGGACTTTCCCGTGAGAGCCTCTCTGTTTGAACAGGAAAGGGGGGCGTAATAGGTGCTTGTACTCGGACGAAAGGTTGGGGAATCCATTATAATCGGGGACAATATCGAGCTGACTATCACCGAGATATCGGGTGACCGGGTTAAGATTGGCATTGAGGCACCCGCAGAGGTGACTATATACCGCAAGGAGCTAAAGCTGACCATCGACTCAAATAAACAAGCGGTCATGGGTGTCCCCGGCGCACGTCTGGGCGAGCTATTGACAGCACTCAAGCAAAAGAAGTAATAGCGTAAAGGGGGACATATCTGTGCATAATGAGCTTATAAAAATGCTGGATGAAAAGCTTCGGCTTTTCCAGCAATATGAGGAGCTGACCGTGCAGCTTTTGGAAGCAGAGGACGACGATGCAATGGTACTGTTTGACCAGCGCGGGAAGCTTATCGAGCTTATTGACGTTCTTGATGCCGACATGCGCGCCTATGCGGATAAGCATGGCAGCAAGCTCTATGAAATAATCAAAAACCGTGTCAATCGCGGGGAGCTGTCCCCCGAAGAAGCAGAATTGTATGATAAGGGAGCGGAGATTTTTACCGTTATAAGCTCGATTAGCCGCATGGAGGTCTCACTTAAAGCGGAATACGAACAGAAGCGGGATAATGCCGCCGTACAGCTAAAGCAGACCAATAAAAATGAACGTCTTATCAGATATTTCGATTCGGTCTCCCCCGGGGGAGCACCCGCCGGACTGGACTCGATGTACAAGACGTGATGAAGCATTAAATAACCGGGACTAGGAAGTGGTTTCCAGTCCCGGTTTTATTGCCTTGTGCAGTCCTTACGGTCATTAGTTCTGCCGAGGATGTAGTCGGCAGAGGTTTTGTAGAAGTCCGCAAGAATAATAAGGTATTCCAGCGGGAGTGTCCTGTAGCCCACTTCGTATCTGGAGTAAACGTTTTGCCGAATATGCAATAGCTCTGCAATCTCCCTCTGCGTCATATCGGCATCCTCACGCAGATCTCGCAGCCGTTTTAGATACATACAATCACCAAGGATATTTTATACCATATTGAAGATATTATGTTGACAATAGCACCGTATGGTGATAATGCATAACGTTATTCACATTAACAATAGTAAATAACAGCGGTAAAATACCAAACACAGCCGAAAAATACAATATTTCCGAAAAAATCCTGTTATAATATAAGTGAAAGTCAATAGCGTAAGGGTGTTGAGCGTGAGCTCAAGTAAAAGGGAAGCGGACAGGTGAAGCGAATCTCGATTAACCATTCACCACAAACCCGCGCTGCCCCAGCAACCGTAGAACTGACCTTAGCAGCTTCATGTGTCACTGTGGGGAAACCCGCGGGAAGACCGCAGCAAAGGGATGACGTTCAGCCGGGAAACCTGCCCTTATATGGAAACGCGGTCCTCTGAGGGAGGGAGCCACGAAAACCTATAGGGGTTACTCCCCTTTTGTTTTGTCGTGTTCTTTCCTTGCTTCGAGGAGAGACTTTTTATTTTTACCGAAAGTAGGAAAAAACACGATGAGAAAAATCCTTGCCGCACTGCTTATACTGATTCTTTTGGTCTCATTCACCGCCTGCTCCGCCGGACAGGCCGCTTCCCTCACAGACCGTGCGGGAAATTCCGTGACCATACCCGCAAAGATTGAGCGGATTATCTGTGCATCCCCCGCTGCAAGTGAGGTTATAGTCGAGCTTGGAATGGGTGACAAGATTATCGCCGTGGATTTATACGGCACGGATGTTGCGGGGCTTCCGGAGGTGGAAGCTATAGACTTTTCCAGTCCCGATGCGGAGGCGCTCATAGCGCTTACCCCTGACCTCATTATTGGCTCGGGGCATACAGCGTTTACGGCGGGCGACACGCTAAAGACCCTGTCCGATGCGGGTATTTGTGTCGTGGATATACCGTCCAGCGAATCGATTGCCGGTATTAAAGAGGATATCCTCTTTATCGCAGAGCTTTTGCGCATAAAGGACAAGGGACAGGCTATAGTGGACAATATGCAGAAGATAATCGATGATGTAAAGAAAGTGACCGACACTATCACCGAAGCGGACAGAAAGCGCGTGTTCTTCGAGATAAGCCCCGCACCCGATATCTACAGCTTCGGCAGCGGTACATATATAGACGAGCTTATTACGATTGCGGGCGGCAAGAATGCATTTTCGGATATCTCCGGATGGACAAAACCCTCCCCCGAATCGGTTATTGAACGCGACCCGCAGGTCTACTTTACAAATGTAGCCTGGATGGAAGATGCGGTGAGCGAGATACTCTCCCGCGAGAGCTTTAAGGATATGTCGGCTGTCAAGGACAAGCAGGTGTACCTAATCTCTGCAAATGCGTCCTCTCGCCCATCCCACAATATCACGATTGCGCTCATGGAGATGGCAAAGGCGATTAATCCGGATAAGTTTTAGGAAGCTATTTTGTCAGTTGGGCAGAGGGAATTCTACCTCTGCCCGGCAATACGAATTAACTGCCTCGATTATATTTGGAGTCGCCTTTAACCAATAAAATCATATAAATACCCATAATAAAT
>CAYSTR010000251.1:0-4791 GCA_964433745.1 uncultured Oscillospiraceae bacterium
CCTTACCAGGCGGTATTCCTATCCACCATCATAGCCACCGTAATCGGCACTTTAATTATGGGTCTTTTTGCCAATGTCCCCTACGCTCAAGCCCCTGGTATGGGTCTTAACGCATTTTTCACCTATACAGTATGCTTCGCTCTTGGATTTAGCTGGCAGCAAGCGCTGGCAATGGTATTTATATGCGGACTTGTCAACATTGTAATCACCGTTACCAAGGTTAGAAAGCTTATAATCGCCTCCATTCCAACCGGGCTTCAAAATGCTATCGGCGGCGGTATCGGTATTTTTATCGCATACATAGGGCTCAAAAACGCTGGTCTTTTGGGATTCATATCGGATGCTCCCGCTCTCGTCTCGATAAACGGCGAGGCTTTTTCATCGACAGGCAGTTATTCTAACATCTTTACACTAGTCTCCAACGGACAGATAGTCCCCGAGCTTGTAAAGTTTAACAATCCGGCGGTCATTCTTGCGATTATCGGACTTCTTTTAACCGTTACACTGCTTATTCTAAAGGTTAAGGGCGCTATACTTATTAGTATCATAACGACAACCCTAGTGGGTATCCCTATGGGAATCGTTGATTTGTCCTCTGCTTCCATCAGCTTCTCAGCGCTCGGTTCTTCCTTTGCTGATTTAGGCACAACCTTTGGTGCAGCGTTCGGCTCACAGGGGCTTTTATCCCTGTTTAATGACATGTCAAAGCTTCCTCTTGTGCTTGTTACCATCTTTGCTTTTAGCTTAACTGATACATTTGACACAATAGGCACATTTGTCGGAACAGGCAGACGCACGGGAATATTCTCCGAGTCCGACATGAAGGCCCTTGAAACTGGTACAGGCTTCAAGTCAAAGATGGAGAAAGCCCTGTTCTCCGATGCTATAGCTACAGCACTGGGTGCGGTATGCGGCACCTCCAACGTCACAACCTATGTTGAAAGTGCGGCGGGTATCGCAGCAGGCGGCAAGACTGGACTTACCAGCTGTACTACAGCCGCTTTATTCCTTTTGTCCATCATATTAGCTCCTGTAGCGGGTATTGTACCGTCGGTTGCTACTGCTCCTGCGCTTATCGCCGTCGGTATCATGATGATGGCTTCATTTAAGGATGTGCGCTGGTCAGAGCTTGAGGATGCTGTTCCCGCTTTCTTTGCAAGTATCTTTATGGCACTATCCTACGGTATTACAAACGGTATAGCGGCTGGTTTTATCTTCTACTGCCTGGTAAAGATATGCAAGAAGCGTGCCAAGGATGTTCATCCTATCATATGGGGTGCATCTATTCTCTTTATTCTAAACTTCGTTATTCTGGCGATTATATAATTTGTTTTTACATATACTAATGTATATGAGCATGAGGGGTACAGCTATGACAGTGGGATTTACTAAAACTGCATATTGCTATCTGTCTGTTTCCTATTATTACGGAAACAGGCTTTGGCTGCGCTGTCCCTGATTTACACACGGGATAGAAAGCGGACCAGAGCTTATGTGCTTTGGTCCGCTTTATTATATTGTAAAGGAGTTTATTATGGAAGTCAGTACATGTATGGAGATTATAAGGAGGAATGCCGTGTCGGTGTTTATGCCGGACACACTGGAGGAGAAGCTAAAAAGCGGTAAGCGTCTGCGTGTAAAGTTTGGAGCAGACCCCAGCCGTCCCGATCTTCACCTCGGACACACAGTGCCTTTTCGTATGCTAAAGCTGTTACAGGATGCTGGGCATGAGATTGTGTTTGTCATCGGGGATTTTACCGGTATGATAGGTGATCCGTCGGGCAGAAGCAAGACCCGCAAACCCCTTAGCTTTGAAGAGACGCGTACAAACGCAAGAACCTATCTCGAACAGGTGTCAAAGCTCTTAGATAAAAACAAAACCACCATCACCTACAACTCGGAATGGCTGTCTGCAATGAATTTCGAGGATGTTCTAAAACTGGCAGGGCACTATACCCTTGCACGCATATTGGAACGGGACGATTTTGCCAAACGCTTCGCCGACAACCAGCCCATCGGTCTCCATGAGCTTTTTTACCCGCTCGTGCAGGGCTACGACAGTGTAGAGCTGCATTCCGACATTGAGATAGGCGGTACAGATCAGACCTTTAATCTTCTTGTCGGACGGCAGTTACAGCGGGACTGCGGTCAGCCCGAGCAGGAGGTCATAACCTTTCCCTTACTGCCCGGTCTGGATGGTGTGGAGAAGATGAGCAAATCCCTAGATAACTACATCGGCATAGACGAACCTCCCGCCGTAATGTTCGAGAAGTGTATGCGCGTACCAGATTCAGTGTTAGAGCAATACTTCCGGCTCACCACAGACCTTCCGGAACATGAATATACACAGCTCTTGTCGTCTGATATGCGCAAGGCTCACAGGGTATATGCGTGTGAGATTGTGAGAATGTATCACGGCATAGAAGCGGTAATGTCTGCCGAGGAACGCTACAATGCGGTTGCGGCCGGCGGTGTACCGGAGGATATTCCTGTCATCAAGATAGACGAACAGGAGATTCCCATAGTCATGCTTTTAGTAAAGGCAGGGCTTGCCGATTCGGGTGGGGATGCACGGCGGCTCGTCACAGGAGGCGGTATCCGCGTTGACGGTGAGCGGATGAGTGATCCGTTTCTCATACTAAAAGCCCCCGCCGAGTTCATCATCGGCAGAGGCAAGAATAGGTTTGTTAAGGTCATTATGGGAAGTTAGGAGCCGGTGGATTTATACCGGCTTATTCCGAACCGCCAAAAGGCATAACAGGGGATTGCAAACAGTGTCGAGATAATCGGGAGAAGCATGTAGAGGGGATTGTCCGAGCGTCCGGTCAGGTAGAGGAGCGGATAGTACTGAAACAGAGCCAGCGGAATGACATATGTAAAGAATTTTAGTATACCGTCACCGTAAATCGAGAATGGGTACTTTCCAAACTCCCGCCCGCCGTCCGTAAAGATGTTCATTACCTCCAGACCGTCCAGGGTAAAGAAGCATATACCGGCATATAAAAGAAAAAGCGCACAAAACACAACAGTCCCGCACACGAGCATGAGTACGAGGGTGAGCACCCTTGTCCCTGTCCACACTACACCCGAGACGGGGATGGCTATTATTAGGACGAGAAATGCCTGTAGAAGCCGTCCCAGCTTTGTAAACTCTATGCGGGAGGCGAGTACCTGAAATATCTCACCGCGCGGGCGTACCATGATACGGTCAAACTCACCGTTTGAGATGACGCTGGGAAACACGTCAAATCCTCTAAAAAACAGCTCTGCCAGTGAAAACGCCGCTAACATTACCGCAAAGCAGATAAGTACCTCACCGAAGCCAAAGCCGCCCACAGCACCCAGACGGTTAAAAAGAAAGTATACCCCCAGAAATGCCGTAAAAGCAACGAGAAACTGCCCGATGGTCAGCATGGCAAAGGAGGCCTTGTACTGCATATGTGAACGCAGGACAATAGATGCATATTTAAGATAAAGCCGCATTTTTTACTCCTTTTTATCCCAATTCATGCACATCAACCAGTGTGACAGCATCGGTCTCATGCTTCTCCAACTCAAATATTACAAGCGTATTTTCCCCTGTCCTTAAAAGCGGAGCGGGAATATAGAGCGTTTTTTGAGGGCCTATATTCCAGTAGCGCCCCAGATTAAAGCCATTTATGTACGCCACCCCTTTAGTAAAGCCGTCCAGTCTTAGGAATGTGTCGCAGGCTTCCGTGACATTAAAGCTGCCTGACAGAAACATTGGCTGACCGTCTACAGCGTGCTCATAAGAGAGTGAGGATAGGTCATTTAGCTCCATCGGGTACATTGTAAAACCACTGTGGTGTACCTGTCCTATTCTCACACCTAAAAGCCCCTTATTATCGCCGATATAGTGCCCGAAATTTACACGTCCCATGTTCTCGACAAGAATGTCCAGCCGAATAGCTTCATTCTGTTTAAAAGAGACCTTTACCACATCGTCGCGCGAACGGTATGCTTCCTTTATCCCCTTTAATTCGCCGTTTATGTAGATGAGCGCACGGTCACGCATACCGTCCAGCTTCACTTCATGCTCCCCGACGAACTCACCGCGCAGTATCGCTCTATAGAGCACAAACCCAAAAGGCAGCATAAGCTCCTCCATACTCATGGCATAAGAGGAGGTAACCGGTTTTGACAGATTAGTTAGGTTGTGAAAAAGTCCGCCTTTTCGCGTCAGCTTGACTGTGCCATAAGCTGCTTTTTTACTGTTAGATACAGGAATATCTTCTGCCCTGCCAAACCTTTTCTCCAAAGCGGTCTTTACTGCATAGTACTTCTCTGTCATGTCTCCGCATTCGTTTAAGGGAGCTCCGTAGTCGTAGCTTGTAATAGCCGGTTCATACTGTGTATCTTGATTTGCCCCTGATGTGAACCCAAAGTTTGTACCACCGTGAAACATATAAAAGTTGATATTCCCATTGCCGCCGTTCTGGTCGAGTATCTCCTCCATCGAGCTTACAGCATCGGCAGACGAGCGTACATGGTGCTCCTCCCCCCAATGGTCGAACCAGCCGTTCCAATATTCGGCGCACATAAAAGGCTCGTCCGGACGAAACTGCCGGAACTTATTAAACGCCTCATGCGCTCGGCTTCCAAAGTTACATGTGGACAGATACTGCGGCAATGTTCCGCTTGTAAGCATAAAGTCCTCCGGACCGTCAGAGGTAAACAGCAGACAGTCAATCCCGCTCTGTTCGTAAAAATTGGCGAGGGCATTCATATAATCCCTATCATTGCCGTAGCTTCCGTACTCATTCTCAATCT
>CAYSTR010000252.1:0-4784 GCA_964433745.1 uncultured Oscillospiraceae bacterium
TCATACAATCTAAACACTGTTCAAAAAAATTGCTTCAACTTCAGAGGGAATGGGCGCTCGTTAAAACGAGTGAGCATTCCCTCTGCAGTGGAAGCCATGTTTTTGTACTGGTTATATTGTGTAACCAGATCTGACTTCATGGTGTTGTCGTCAACCTTGTTGATAAGAGTGTTTATCGCTTCAGAACCCATCTTCGCATTCTGATATATACAGTTTAACAGCTCGGCATTGTCGTTCATGCTTCACATTCCTTTCAAAAATAACCTGTAGGAAACAACTGTCTCCTACAGGTTATTTTAAACAAAAACGACTTTTTTATTCAAATAATTGCTTCATTAAACGTTCGGTGCGTTTGCGTCTTAACGCAGTTTCATCTGCATCTTTTTCGTATTTACCGTTTTTTAACCTAATACAATCCCCCACTTTTATTTCACACGGCAGTAAGGAGCGGGCAACGTCTATTGTATGACGGTTATCATCCTCCAGAACGGCAATATTACCCTCAAAACGATCAACTGAATAAATCATATAATCTCACCTACTTTTCGGTAGTGACCGTGACAGTCCCCTCGCTTATCTTAAATACTATGTTTCCGTTTAAATCAGTTCTGTAGAGGGTTATTCCCATCCTTTCAAGCAGTGATAGTGTCTGCTCGTGGGGATGACCGTAGGAATTATCCGTTCCCACAGTCGCTACAGCGTAGTTAGGGGAGACGGTCATGAGAAAATCCTCACCTGTTGAGGTTTTAGAGCCGTGATGACCAAGCTTTATTATCTTTGAAGAAATATTTCTGCTCGACAGTAATATTTCGTTCTCCGCTTCAACATGAGCATCACCCATGGAGATAAACCCAACGCCACCCAGGTCAAACCGCACTGCCACAGACATGTTGTTTATATCCTCATACTGCGCGTCGGGGGAGAGCACTGTAAATGAAGCGTCCCCAAAGCTGTAGGATTTTCCCGGAACAGCCGAGATAATCTTCTTGCCCTGTCCTGCTATAATCTCTAAAACATCGAGGTAGGTTTTTGTGGTGGGGGTATTGTCACCCTCAACCTTAGGCATTATAATGTTTTCGACACGCATCTTGTCTATTACATAGTCCGCACCGCCTATGTGGTCGGAATGGGGGTGTGTGCCGATAAAGTAGGACAGCCTTGTGACACCCTGCTTTTTGAGATAGCTTACCACACGCTCACCGCGGTCGTTCTCTCCCGCGTCAATGAGCACAGCCGCGTCCCCGGATTTAACGAGGATACTGTCGCCCTGCCCCACATTTATTATGTGTATCTCATAGTCCGCTTTAAGCGAATACCCCGGAGCTAAGGTCTCGATAAGTGAGTTTATACCTGTTAAATCAGCAAGCTGCTTTAGACTTGGAAGCTCCACCGGAAGCGGAAGCTGATCCTTTAGAGAGACCATGAGGAGAACAAATACAAAGAATCCCGCAACTAAAAGTGTCGTAAAGCTAGGGCCTCTTCTTCTGCGTCTTATGCTTATCTACCCCTTTCTTCTGAGGAATGAGCGTATTTATGAGCTCTGGTCTGCCCGCTTTTTGCAATGCTTCTGCGACTAGACTACGGTTTTTAGGCAGATGATACTGTAATAATGCCCGCTGCAGAGCCTTTTCATGCGAGGATTTTGCAATATATACCGGTTTTCCTGTCATGGGGTCTATTCCGGTATAGTACATACAGGTCGAGACCGTGCCCGGAGTGGGGTAGAAGTCCTGTACTTGTTCGGGCTTTATGCCCTGTTCACGAAGAAACAATGCCAGCTCTACGGCATGTTTAAGCGTACTTCCCGGATGAGAGGACATGAGGTAGGGGACAAGGTACTGCTTCTTTCCATAGCTTTTTGTATACATATAAAACCGTTCGGCAAAGCGCTTATAAACGTCGATATGCGGCTTCCCCATACAGTCCAGCACCGCATTACAGCAGTGTTCGGGCGCTACCTTGAGCTGACCGCTGACATGATACCTTACAAGCTCCTTGAAAAAGGTGTCGTCCTTATCCAGAAGCATATAATCATAGCGTATACCCGAACGGACAAATACCGCTTTTACTCCGGGCAGCTCGCGCAACTTACGTAAAAGTGATAGATATGCCGTCTCGTCTGCAACCAATGCCTTACAGGGCAAAGGAGCCAGACATCGCCTATCTCGGCACATACCGTGGGTTCTTTGCTTTTCGCAGGACGGGCGGGTGAAGTTTGCGGTGGGACCTCCCACATCGTGAATATATCCCTTGAAATCCGGATGCTTTGTAAGGCTTTGCACTTCCCGGATAACCGACCTTTCACTTCGTGCGGTCACATAACGCCCCTGATGGAAAGCAAGGGAGCAGAAATTACATCCCCCAAAACAGCCGCGTGTGTTCATTACAGAGAACAACACCTCCTCAATAGCGGGTACACCCTCCTTATACATGGGGTGGACGGCGCGCATATATGGAAGTGTGGCAATTCTATCCAGCTCGTCTGAATTAAGGGGCGGGGCGGGCGGGAGTACGACGAGGTAACGCTCGTCATGCTTTTGTACAAGCGCTTTACCTGTTTTATAGTCATGCTCCTCCGCTTGCAGCTTAAAGGAGCGGGCATAGGCTTCTTTATCAATGCTCACCTTGTGAAGCGAGCCGCACCGCACAGCGCCGAGCGGAATGCTCTGCTCATCTGCGAAAAAGCATGTGCCGGGAATATCCCGCAGCTCGTCTATTCCCTCTCTGGCGGCAAGGCGTGTGACTATAGCTTTGGTCTGATGCTCCCCCATGCCGTAGACGAGCATATCCGCACCGCTCTCATAGAGGATGGACGGTCTTACGCTGTCCGAGTGATAGTCATAGTGCGCAAACCGGCGAAGTGATGCTTCCAGTCCACCTATGATAACAGGTGTGTCGGGGAATAGGCGTTTTATCTGCCTTGTGTAGACGCTGACAGCACGGTCAGGGCGAAGCCCCGCTTTACCGCCGGGGGAGTAATAGTCGCTCGTCCGCTTTTTAAGCGCAACGGTATAGTTAGCCACCATGGAATCAAGATTGCCGCTGGTTATGAGAAAGGCATATCTGGGGATGCCTAATCTGTTATAATCACTCTCGGTCTGCGGCTGTGCGATTATACCCACCGTAAACCCCAGCGATTCAATAAGCCTTGATATTAAAGCCGCACCAAAACTAGGGTGATCCACATAAGCGTCACCCGTGATGATGATATAGTCGGGAGGGAGATTTTTAAGCTCCTCTTTGGTTGTGGGGAGAAAAGGCAATGAGGTATACTCCTTTTTTATTAAATGGCGAGAAGTCTTTTAGCGTTTAAATACAGTATGTTATCAAGCTCGTTTTTAGGCAGCGGTAATGCCTTGATATATTCTATCTCGGTTTTTGCATCGCTCCATGGAGAATCGGAGGCGAAAAGAATCTTGTCCGAACCGTGAGCCTTGACTATTCTTAAAAACTGCTCCCGAGAGAAGTATTCAAAGCCCATGGATGTATCTAGATAGACATTTTTACCGGTCAAATAGTGTTCCACATCATCCCAGTTTGCATGACCGCCCAGATGTGCGGCGACAATGACACCGCCGCGCAGCTCGTCCGCTATTCGAGCAAACTGTCGTGGAGAGGATTTATATGGTGCGGAAAACCCCGGATCATCGCCGGCGTGGAACAGAAGAATTAAACCCTTTCCCAGAGCGTAATCATAGATTTTCAGCATACGGCTGTCGTCTAGCTGAAAGTTTTGATATTCGGGGTGAAGCTTTAGCCCCTTTAGTCCGAGACTGCACACAAGGTCTATATCATCCTTGTAATTATCGGAGTTTGGGAAGATGCCGCCGAAGGAGTATAGTCTCTCATTTTCAATATCCTTGACCCAGCGATTGGTTTTCTCGACCTGCGTCTCTCTTGTCACTACAGGCTGATTGACCGATATGTCTACACCGCACCTGTCCATGCTGCATAAAAGCCCATGCACCGTCATATCGGTGACCGGCTTATAGAGATTATCGATGCTTGCGACTAGTGAGGCGAGTGCCTTTGGTGCAAGCTCGTCCGGAAACACATGTGCGTGAAAATCTATTACCATGCCTATTGACCTTTCATAATTAACTATTGAGACGCTCGCGAAGCTCCTGCCACTGTGCCCTTGTAATGAGAACAGGGCGCGGTTTGCTTCCCTCAAACGGACCCACAATGCCTTGACCTTCCATCTCGTCAACCAATCTGGCGGCTCTGGCATATCCCAGCTTTAAGCGGCGCTGTAAAAGTGAGGTGGAGGCTTGTCCAATCTCAATGACGCACTCTACGGCGGCGGGGAACATCTCGTCCAGATTACCGTCCTCTGTGTCTCCGTCCTTGTCCTTATTTTTACCCTTATCCTTTTCCTTGACCGCTTGACGCTCGATTTCCTCCATGATATCATCGTCATAATCGGCATTGCCGGAGTTCTTGATAAACTCGATTACGCGCTCAATCTCTTTTTCGCTGACAAAGCAACCTTGAATACGAACAGGCTTGGACGCACCCACAGGGTAAAAGAGCATATCTCCGCGCCCTAAAAGCTTCTCCGCACCGCCGCCGTCGAGGATTGTACGCGAGTCTATCTGTGAGGACACTGCAAATGCGATACGAGAGGGGATATTCGCCTTGATGACGCCTGTAATAACATCTACAGACGGACGCTGCGTAGCTATGACAAGGTGCATTCCCGCCGCTCTTGCCATCTGCGCCAGACGGCATATGGAGTCCTCCACCTCATTGGGTGCTGCCATCATAAGGTCAGCCAGCTCGTC
>CAYSTR010000253.1:0-4781 GCA_964433745.1 uncultured Oscillospiraceae bacterium
GTACCCGCCGTAATGTGCGGGAAGCTGTATAGATTCTTGTTTTCGTTATTTATCTTTGAAAAGTCAATTTTTCGAGTCTCGACGGTCACAGTCGCCTTATCGTCTGTACTATATTCGATACATGCGTTTGATGTAATATCCGCCGGAACGACAATAATGCTCGACCAGACATTAAGCTCGGAATCAGCCGCGGTGGTGGATCTTATCTCATAGTATTCGTTACCGGGGCGGTAGCTTTCGGAGGAGACCGACGGTGCGGTGAGCGTGAACACGGCTTGTCCGTTTTCGTCCGTTGTCGCTTCCTTATAATTCTGTCTGAATCCGGCAGACAGCCCCAAGCCCTCTGCGGGTGTGCCGTCAAACAGTGTCGCCGTGACGGTTAAACGCACGGTCTCACCGGAGAAGTAGTAGTCCTTGTCCTGCTTGACATCCAGTGTGTATGCGGGCTTCTCGTATGCAAATACCGATATATGCCGGCTGCAATACTCGCCGTCCACCCCGGTATACCACCATTCTTCACCTCTCGAAAGGTCGCTTTTAGGATCGACTACCTTCAGGTAGTAGCCCTCACTTTTCATGTCCGCATAGGAAAAAGAACCCTCAAACACACCGTCAGCACCGATGGTCAGCGTCTCGGTCATTATAGGTTCAAGCTCCGAGTAGTAGGAGCACAGCAAAACCTTGACGGAACTGGGTGCAGGCTTGCCGTCTCTGGGGCGGATTACACCAAAATATCGCACCGTATCTGTGGGCAGATATACGGCACGGTCGGTATAGAGGTAGGTGTAATAGTCATAGCGGGGAACATAGCTATTGCTGGGCGAAATAACCATACTGTCGGCAAAGATGGTCTTTCCGTCTCTCTTGACCGTAATGTCGGCGCTTTTCTTATCGCCTGTGTCAACAATGACCGTGCCGTCCTTACCGGTACGTGAGGAGACACCGTTCACCATCACCTCTGTATCTGCCATGGGTGCTCCGGTAACGCCGTCATTGAGCCAGATAAGCGTCTCCCCTGCCCCGCTTTGCATATATAATGAGGCGGGGGAAATCGAAATGAGCTTGTATATAGTCTGGGGTTTACCGCCGATATCCCCATAAACCTTGACAAGATACCATCCCTCGTCCAGCTCGGGCAGCAGAGCAAACAGGCGGTAGGTCTGCTCGTTTGCAGTATGTGTGGGGGCTTCCCCTACGCTGACTGCGGTGTATCCGCTCGTATCAATAGAAAAATCCGAATCCTCATATATACCCTGCTCCATAAACGCACGGCGCTTCTCTATGACCGAGAGGTACTCCTTTTCGTCCGGCAGAGCGTATATCTCGGCGGTGAGCTTGGGAATTGAACCCATTTGGGTGTTGTAGTTATGTATGGCAACAACGGCAGTATCCCCCGGCAGAAAGCTTTCGGAGAAGCGTCCTGCGAGGGATATGGGGGATATGTACTTATCGTTCCAGTTAAGGTCAGTGCGAAACGAGAACCGATAGTCGTTAACAAGCGTCTCGCCTGCCGTGTTTGCCGCCGCACCCGATACGGTCACATGGTAGACTGTATCATTTAAAAGCGGCTCGTCCGGTAGAAACGCCGTGACATATCCATGGGTCTCCAGCCGCCCGGGTACAGGTGTACCGTCACCTTTAGTCACGGTGAGAAATCCGGTGAGATCCACATCTGTGCTTGTAAATGTCACCTCGATAACGGTGTCAATCGGCACATAACGCGTCTTGTTCTCGGGCACGGTGGAGGTGACGGCAAAGGTGCGTTTGGTCTGAAAAACGAAGCTGTCCACTATCTCGTCACCGTTCACCGCATCTATGCGCAGAATGATGTTTTCGGGCAGCGGCTCGTTCGGTTTGAGCTTAAAGTGCCCCTGTGACTGCTTTACCACACTGAAGCTCACAGCCGGGTCAAAGCGGATGAACTTCTCCACCTGTTCGGGGGAGTAGTCAGTGCTCGTGCCCAGAGAGAACGAGCTGTCCGGTTTTACGCCTGTCGCCTCCGCGCTGTCCGCCGTGATGCTTAGAGTCTGCCCTACCTCGGGCGCGGCAGAGCCAGGTCCGCCGCGCATGAAGAGGATACCTGTGGCTATAAGCGCCAGTCCCGCCAGTACGCACACCGATGGCAGGACTATTCTCATTAGCTTGTTTTTCATAATATTACACCTTTAAAGTTTTACTAATCCCCAGTCGCCCCTGTGCTTGCAGGGATAGTGTAGGGATTGCCGGATATGCTGACAAACGGGTTTACACCGTCCGAGAGTACCTGCGGGAACTGTCCGTTCCACTTCTTGACCTTTTCAAGCTCGATATACTGGGGGCTGCGGTCAAGCTGCTCCTGTACAACCTCGATGGCATACGCCTCTGCATCTGCCTTTATACGCTGTGATTCGGCCTGTGCCTCGGCAGCAATAACCATCTGCTTGGCCTCCTCCTGCCTTTCCTTTGTCTTGTTCTGCATTTTAAGCGCGTCCTGCTCGGCTACGACCTTGGCTCTGACAGCTTCCTCAAATCCGTTCTCAAAGTCGATGTTCTCGATGGCAAATGCGGCAACTATAATGCCGTTTTTAGATAATGACTCGCTCATCTTATCTTGAATATTCGATTGAATCTTAGAGCGGTTCTGGATAAGCTCCTCTGCACGGAACTGACCTATCTCGTTTTTCACGATAGACTGCATCTGCGGGATAATGAGCTTTGACTCAACGTTTTGTATACCCACATTGCGCACAATATCCGATAGGCTGCCCTTGTCATAGAAATAGTTGAGCTTTATACGCAGATTCTCGACGGTCTGGGTGTCTTTGGTGTAGGCGGTGGTGTCCATATCGTAGGTCTGCTCGCGGATGTCAATCATCGTTACATTCTCGATAAACGGTATCTTAAAGTGCAGACCGGGATTCAACTGGTCATTTACAATGCGCCCAAACTGATATTTTACACCCATGTGTCCCTCGCTTATTGTCACTGCTGACGAGAATATGACGATAAGCAGTACAATGCCCGCCAGTATGGCAAGTACGGTTATTGTTGTTCTTTTCTTTTGTGTCGGTTCCATTTCTTTCTCTCCTTAACTTTATTACCGTCATTATAATACAATTTGTAATATAAATCAATAGTACCATAAAATTTTACACAATTATCACAAAATGCTAGATTTTAGTCTATATTTAAAATCGCGGCACGTTCTTCACTTGTCAATTCCCGGCACTCCCCCGGCTTTAGACCTTCGTCCAAAGCCACACCGCCGATGTGTGTGCGGGTAAGAGCGTTCACACCGATACCCAGAACGCCGAACATGCGCTTTATCTGGTGGTACATGCCCTCGTGCAGCACTACCCGGACAATAGAGCGGTCGTGCTCGTCCGGAGTGAGTGAGGCGGCGAGGCAGACCGTACCGTCCGCAAGGGTCAGACCGCCTATGAAGCGGGATATGTCCTCGTCCGAGACAGGGCGGTCGAGGGTGACTATGTAGGTTTTCGGGACATGGTTTTTAGGCGAGAGAATGCGGTGAGCAAAATCGCCGTCATCTGTAATGAGGACAAACCCGGTAGTGTCCTTGTCCAGCCGCCCTGCCGGAAACAGACCGGGACGGTAAAGTCCCTCCGGAATGAGTGATAAAACAGTGGGATTAATCTTATCGTCAGTAGAGCTGACAACCCCCATGGGCTTATTGAGCATAATATATACATGCCGCTTGAACGAGACGGAATGACCGTCTACAGATAAAAGCGAGCAGGACAAAAGGCGCGTCTGCGGATTGGTGATAAGCACACCATCCGCAGTGACCGCGCCGCTTTTAATTCGCTTTCCGGCTTCGGCACGCGATATCCCGCAAGCCACAGCCACCAGCTTATCTAAACGCTCTGTATTCTTATCCAAATAAACATCCTCATATAAACTCTTTACGATCTAGTACCCATTCGAGAGGTTTAAACATCTCTCCCAGTCAAAGTAAGAATAGGACTTCCGCGCGTGCAGGCGCAGCTTGCTTCCGCGCGTGCAGGCGCAGCTTGCCTTGCCTATTCGCTGAAGAAGGCTCCTACTTCTGGGTCTAGGGTGTGCATGAAGCCTCCCGGCTCTATGGACGATACATCCCCCGCCACTAGCTTGTTATTTATAACCAGCAGGTTTATGCGGATTTTATCGGGGTTTTCCGGATAGTTCAGCACCTTGTAGGTGTATCGCTGGGCGACCTTGCCCTTGTACTTTTCCAGATTCATGTCTTGTTTTTTCTGAAGCCCGTTATACTGCTCGTATACTTCGTCAAATTTTTCCGGAATGGTAACCTCGGTAAGCTCCAGAGAAGCAGGATCGACCTTCCATCCGTACTCGGAGATGACACTCATGGGGTCAAAGGGCTTCTCCTCCTTGGGCGTCCCTCCCCCGATAATCGCAGAAAACCCGCGCATAACCAGCGCTACAACTAAAGCGCCTATAACCACGACCAGCAGGTTCTTTATAAAGGATTTTAGTTTAAACGACATTACGTACATACCCTCTCATCCTTTCAATGCAGATACTAAAGGGTATGCTTGTTTCGTGAGTTTAATGATTAAAATCCAGTAAATCAAGTAAAAAAAGGACAAAACCTAGTACCTAAGAGATCTGCGGGAACAAATTTAGTTCGTTCCCGCAGGTTTATTACGGTCTAGTACCCTCTTTATCAACATAGGAATACGGAGGGTGCAGATTTACGCCGCTTACCAAATCGCCAGATGCCAGATGTTGTGGGCGTATACGCGGATGTCGCGGTCAGCCGAGAAGTAGCCGGATGCGGCTAT
>CAYSTR010000254.1:0-4780 GCA_964433745.1 uncultured Oscillospiraceae bacterium
AAAACATCTTTGTGCAGTTGGGGTTTGATTTGCTCGGAGAGAGAAAAAAGACCATATCACTGTCCAATGTAGGAAACATTCTTATACCGACTGGTATGGAGAAGCATATTAATCACTTTGAGGCAATTCTCTATCCAACAAAAAGAAGCCCTATAAACTGTGGGGTTATATCTGTCAATGACAAATTGACAATCAGCTTCTCTAAAACCATAAAAGAAAATGATATTATTACACACTTCTTTAATTCTTTTTCCAAAGATGAAAGCTTGAATCTCTGCGTTTATTCAAACAGATGGGAGGAATTGGATGAACAGATGTCATAAATGCTGTGCGGATTTATATCAAGAGAAGTGTCCGCTATGCGGAAGCCGTTTAGGTGAGCCTCTTAAATCTGTTATCGATTATCCTCAATATGGGTTTTATAATCATAAAAAGAAAGAGTTCATAAAGAAGCTTATACTTTTCTTAACGATATCAACCATTCTTATTACAGTTTATATAAATGCGGTCACATTTTCATCATCAGGCGGTATATGGTCACTAACCGTTTGTGCTTCATTGGGTCTTGTGATATATAGTTTTAACATAGTAAAATCAAAGAAGATTTATATCGGGGGTAAAATATTTCGGTTGTTCTTTGCTGTATCGTTATTTATTGTTTTTCTTGACGTTGTAAATGGTTTTTTGAAATGGTCAACCACATATGTTGTTTCATTTTTAACTATAGTAGCAGCGTTACTGTTTACGGTACTTGCATTTATCAAGAAAAATAATATAAAGGAGTACTTCGGCTATATTTTAGCTATAGCATTTCTTAGTCTCTGTCCTATTATGTTATATATATTCGGATTGTCCGATAATCTGTGGTCCAGCTTGGTAGCTACGCTTGCGTGTGTTATAATTACAATCGGTCTATATATTTTTACAGGAAGAAGCTTCAAGGAAGAATTGAAAAAGCGGTTTCACTGCTAGCTTGCGCAGTAAAAAGCACCCCGGTCAAATCTACCAAGGTGCTTTAAAACACAAACACGCCTTATTCCTCGAAATTATGCCAGACATCCTGCACATCGTCATTATCGTCCAGCATATCAAAAAACTTTTGAAGCTTTTCGACATCCTCTGTAGAGGGGAGGGCGGTATAGGTGGAGGGGATGTATTCTACCTCTCCCGATACGAATGTATAACCCTTAGCGGTAAGTGCTTCCTTGACAGCTAAAAGCTCGGTAGGATCGGTAAATACCTCGGCGGCATCGTCCTCAAAGCTTATGTCGATAGCCCCCGCCTCCATGCAGTCCTCCATGACTGTGTCCTCGTCTAGCTCCTCCATGTCGATGACGATTACGCCTTTTTGTGTGAACAGAAAGGATACACAGCCTGTCTGCCCTAGATTGCCGCCGTATTTATCGAAATAATGCCTTAAATCCCCGGCGGTGCGGTTGCGGTTATCGGTCAGGGTGTGTACCATGACAGCGACACCGCCTATACCGTAACCCTCGTACATAATCTCCTCATAGGTGTTCTTATCATCCGAACCGGCAGCTTTTTTTATGATACGGTCTATGTTATCGTTGGGTACGTTGTTCTGCTTTGCCTTGGATATGAGGTCGCGGAGCTTACCGTTGACAGATGGGTCAGCGCCGCTCTCACGAACCGCAACGGTAATCTCGCGCCCTATCTTTGTGAAGATTTTGGCCTTTTGAGCATCTGTTTTTTCCTTTTTACGTTTGATGTTATTCCATTTTGAGTGACCGGACATAGGCTTCCCCCTTTAGATTGTTAACATATATAGTTTATCATAAATAAGAATCAATTTCAATAAAAACTTTAAAAGGATAATTATATGCAAAACGAAATACTTTCAGAAGAGACAATTCGTTCATTTTTAACCGATGATATTGTTATTCCCGCAATAAATATACACAGCGTATTAAAGTCCACAAACATTACTGCCAAAGAGCTTGCCCAAAACGCAGCCGCACACGGTACTGTCGTAATCGCAGACAGCCAGACCGAGGGGCGCGGTAGACAAGGGAAAAGCTTTTTTTCACCCGCCGGTACAGGGGTATATATGAGTATAGTACTCCGTCCGGATGCAGATGAGGTACCTCTATTTACCACTGGTGCAGCTGTTGCGGTATGCCGGGCTATCAGCTCACAAACCAGCGCAGAGCCGCGTATTAAGTGGGTCAACGATATCCTTGTCGGAGGGAAAAAGGTGTGCGGTATCCTGACAGAGGCACTAGTCGGTTCAGAAGGAGTGCAGTATGTCGTGCTGGGGATTGGTGTAAATGTGAGCACAGAGTGCTTTCCGTGTGAGATTGAGGGTAAAGTCGATAATATTATTTCGGCGGGGCTTGTCCCATCGAGAAACAGAATGATTGCAGGGATTATTAATGAGTTTTTTTCTGTCATGCGTGAAAAAAAGACCCTGCTGGAGCAATACAGAACACTTTCCGCTGTTATAGGCTGTGATATTGTCATTTTAGAGCACGGACAAAAGCAAAAGGGGCACGCCCTGGATATTGACAATGATGGGGGACTTGTGGTATTGTTAGAGAGCGGCGAAAAAAAGGTGCTCCGCAGCGGCGAAATTTCAATCAGAGGAGAATTTTATAATGACTAAAGCTAAAATATCAACACGTGACCTTTTACTTGCCTCGATGGTAACCGCCTTGACAGTGATTTTTTCACAGATACGAATACCGCTTCCGTTTACCCCTATTCCTGTTAATCTTGCGACTATGGCGGTTTTTTTAGCGGGAGGTCTCTTGGGAGCATACAGGGGAGCAGCCTCACAGATTATTTTTATATTTCTGGGTGCAGTCGGGCTGCCTGTGTTTACTGGTTTTAACGGCGGATTAGGGGTTCTTGTAGGTCCTACAGGCGGATATATTGCCGGATATGTGGCGGCCGCTGTTGTTATTGGTCTTATTCAAGGTAAAAGCAGCGGGATATTACGCACCATTCTTGCCGTAACAGCGGGATGTATCACTATCTATACATTAGGTACATTCTGGTTTATGGTTATGACCGGTGCAGACCTCATAAAAGCACTCACGATGTGTGTACTGCCTTTCATCATAGGAGATATACTAAAGATTACCGCAGCTGCCGGTCTCATTAACAGGCTAAAAAGATTTATATAAAAAGTCTTGCTATGCCGGAAAACAGCATACATACTACAATACCTGCTATTGTAGGCAGGAGAACAGAAACCGCTGTCCATTTGAGACTGCCGGTTTCTTTCTTTATAGTCAGACAGGTTGTGGAACAGGGCCAGTGCATGAGTGAGAACAGCATCATGCTCACAGCGGTAACCCATGTCCAGCCGTTATCTACTAACAGCTCTTTTAGAGCCGAAAGACTGCCCAGTTCCATTATACTTCCGGTAGACATGTATGTCATTATAATTATTGGTATAACTATCTCGTTGGCAGGGAAGCCGAGGATAAAGGCGAGCAGAATGACACCGTCCAGACCCATAAGACGAGCAAAGGGGTCAAGAAAGCCGGAACAATGGGTGAGAAGCGTCGCTCCTCCCACTGAAACATTGGCCATAATCCATATGATAAGTCCGGCGGGTGCGGCGACAGAGACGGCGCGTCCGAGTACAAACAGCGTCCTATCGACAATCGAACGCACAATTACCTTGCCAATCTGCGGTCGTCTGTAGGGTGGCAGCTCTAGTGTAAACGAGGAGGGGATACCCTTTAGTATGGTCTTGGAAAGAAGCTTTGAGATGGTCAGTGTGACAAATACGCAGAATACAATTACGAGGGTCAAAAGCAGGGAGGACATAACCGACTGCATAAGTCCTGCCGACATGACAAAGAACATCGAGAGCAGAGAGATAAGCATAGGGAAACGTCCGTTACAGGGGACAAAATTATTAGTGAGGATAGCGATTAGCCGTTCACGGGGGCTGTCGATTATTCGGCAGCCTACCACACCGGCGGCGTTACAGCCGAAGCCCATACACATTGTGAGAGCTTGTTTTCCGCAAGCGCATGAGCGTTTGAAGCAGTTATCCAGGTTAAATGCAATACGCGGCAGATACCCTAAATCTTCAAGTAATGTGAACAGCGGAAAGAAGATAGCCATAGGCGGCAGCATGACCGATACAACCCATGCAAGCACCCGGTAGACACCCAAAATCAGCATTCCATGCAGCCATTCGGGTGCATTCATACTGTTAAAGAGCTGAGTAAGTACATCTTCCAGCTTAAATAATGCACTGGATAAAATGGATGAGGGGTAGTTAGCCCCCGAAATAGTGAGCCAGAAGATAAAAAGAAGCAGTAGTATCATGACGGGAAACCCGGTCAGGCGGCTTGTGAGCAGTCTGTCTAGCTTGCGGTCACGGTTATTGTAGGTTATGCTTTTATATGTAACAATATCGGCACACATGTTCTCTGCGGTGTGTACTATGGCGGAGACCATCTCGTCCCCGATATGCTCTGTCTGTATTCCGCTGTCCTTTAGCTGTGAAAATGCAATTGATAAGGCCTCCCGGACAATGGTTGTATTTGTGAGGTCATATCCCAGATACGCATTGACCGACGAGATGAACGATTCATCATTCTCTAAAAGTCTAAGAGCCAGCCAGCGGGTATCAAGCTTTAGGTCCTCAAATTCATCCAATACAGCCGTAAGTACTGCCGCCGCTTGTTCTATATATTCGGGATAGATGACCTTTACCGGCTCACCGGGAGGCGCGGACATGAGCTCGTGGAGCTTCATGACCAGTGCCGGCAGACAGCGTTTGTTTCTCGCGGTGGTA
>CAYSTR010000255.1:0-4696 GCA_964433745.1 uncultured Oscillospiraceae bacterium
CTGACGGCAGAACTATTCCTATGACAGTCCCCGGGTGCTTCGACACATATATAGAGCAAAAGGATATAGCCGAGGCTGTGCGCTTTGAGCGGACGGTCACGGTTAAAAAACAGGCGGATTTTAGCTATCGTCTGCGCTTTGGGGCGGTGAGCTACTACTGCGATATATATGTAAACGGCAGTTTTGCCGGTTCACACGAGGGTTTATGGGACGGCTTTAGTGTGGATGTGACACCGTTTATTGTTGACGGAGATAATTCTATTCGCGTGGACGTGACAAAGCCTGGTTATGATGAAAACGACCGTTTCCCGCTTAGACAGGTGTTGTCCGGATTTATCCCAGATGTTTTGTGTACGTTCGGGGGGATGTGGGATCATGTCACTCTGGAAGAGAGTAAGGGGCTGTTCGCGGAGTATCATTATGCCGCCGGCAGTATGGACGGAAGCTTTTCTCTAAATCTGGGGCTTATAGGGAACGGGGATATAACGGTATCTGCCTATTTAAAGGACAAAAACGGTGAGACGGTATATACTGTAGAAAAGAAAGCCGCGCTATCGGAGGATCTAAATGAGCTTACATTGTCCGGAGTGCTTAGTAATACGAATCTCTGGAATCTAGATAATCCATATCTCTATACATATGAGGCGGTTGTCACCACTAAAGACGAGAGTATTACCCTGTCGCGGAGCTTTGGTTTTCGCAGTGTCTCCTCCGAGGGAACAAAGATACTCCTAAACGGACAGCCTGTGTATATGCGCGGTATACTTCATTGGGGATATGACGATAGAAATATCATCCCGCACCCCTCCCGCGAGGCAGTCTTACAAGAGCTTGAGGCTATTAAGCAATACGGCTTTAATGCTGTAAAGCACTGTCTGTATATCCCCCGCGAGAGCTACCTCACAGGTGCAGACGAGCAGGCAATGCTGCAGTGGGTGGAGCTGCCGTTATGGCTGCCCGAACCTACCCCGCAGCTGGACGAACGCATCCGCCGCGAGTACCCGCGTATAATAAGACATCTGGCAGGACACCCATCGATTATCATTACAACCCTGGGGTGTGAGCTGGACACGAGCGTCGAGAGCGGGCTGTTAAAGGAGATGTATGAGCTTGTAAAGGAAAAAACCGATACGCTCGTAAAGGATAACTCCGGTTCGGGTGAATGCTACGGTGGTCTGACTGTCGAGCACGCGGATTTCTTTGATTATCACTTCTATGCTGATCTTACGCAGTTCGAGAACCTTGTCGAGACCTTTACTCCCAGCTGGCGCAATACAAAGCCCTGGATTTTCGGCGAGTTCTGCGACAGCGATGTCATGAATAATCTTGCGGATGTGCGCCGTGACTACGGCGTGAAGCGTATCCTATGGGAGGATTTTGATCATAGGAAAAACCCTATAAGCCGCCTAAAGCCCGACTTCTATGCCCATCACCATGACGAGAGGATAAAGAAAAGCGGCATAGAGGAGAGTTACAGCGATATAAGAGAAAAGTCGGTAAACCACTCTCTGACCCACCGCAAGTTAACCCTTGAACTGACCCGCTCACAGCCGGTCATAGGCGGTTACAATGTCACATCCATTAGGGATGTGCCGCTCTGTGCGCAGGGGATGTTTGATCATATGGGCAGACCTAAGTTTGATACCCGCTTGTTCTCGCTTGCCAACAGCGACATTGTACTGTCTCCGGCGTGGGATCTTACCCGTGTATGGCAGGCAGGGGGTGACCGTGTATGTTCAAAGGAGCGTTTTAGCTTCATTGGCGGTGACAATTATGCTCTGCATGTGATACTTTCTAACTACTCGGGTGCTTTAATATCTGTCGGGACTGTGAGCTACAGCCTGACCGAGGGAGACAGAGTTGTCCTGTCGGGTGAAGCGGAGGAGGGAAAATCATTTCCGAACGGTACAGTCGGGGAGCTTTCCTATATTAGCTTTTCGCTGCCCATGATTACATCTCCGGCAAGCTTTATGTTAAAGGTCACAGCAAAAAGCGGTGACAGATGCATATATAACGAGTGGCCGGTGTTTGTTTATCCGAAACCCCCTAAGAATGATAAAAAAATAGGCGTATACGATCCGGCTGGATTAGTGTCCGATATTGGGAGGATATACAACATCATATCGTTTGAGCCGGAACAGGAGATAAGCGGGGTTTTGGCACTGGTCGCCACATCGCTCACACCAGCCGTGCGCCGCTTTGCACAGTCGGGCGGACGGGTTGTACTGCTGCCCGCATCAGAGCAGGGAGGTGTTCGCATGAGAGCCTGTCCGTTCTGGAGGGAGGCTGTGGCAGTGCGCAAACCGGGAGAGCTGCTTGATGTTCTTCCCTATCTTGCACCGTATGACGATCTTCGATATTTCAGCGTGACCCCCGAAAGAGCAATAGATTTTTCCGAGGGAATAGACGGATTCTCCGGTTACACCCCGATATTGAGACGGTACGACTGCCGCGAGTGGCTGGCGCATGACTATTTGTCGAGAGCAACATGCGGCGAGGGGACAGTCTATCTCACGACCTTAAGACTATACGGAGGAATGGGGAAGCAACCGCCCACCCTTTTATCCAATGCATTCGGACGCTGGCTTATTGATAAAATGCTTATGAGATAAGGGGGGAGTGATATTCTTGGGATATAAAGCTCACATAATTTGTCATACACACTGGGACAGAGAATGGTATCTGACAAAGGAACAGTTCGTGACTAAGCTCGTCCGGCTCATAGACGGACTGCTTGACATAATAGAAAAAGCTCCCGAATATGTGTCGTTTATGCTTGACGGTCAGACCATTGTTATAGAGGACTACCTCGAGATAATGCCCCAAAACCGCGAACGGCTGTACAATGCACTAAGGACCGGTAAGCTTGTGTGCGGACCTTGGTATATACTGCCGGATGAGCTTCTCATAAGCGGTGAATCGCATATACGAAACTATCTTGCAGGGCTTTCGATTATACGTGAGTTTAAAAGCAATCCTACTACGGCGTATCTTCCCGATTCCTTTGGTCATCCGGCACAGATGCCGCAGATTATAAAAGGTCTTGGCATGGATATGATGGTGTTCTGGCGCGGTGTGCCGGCTAATGTGGACAGGACGGAATTTATTTGGCAGTCTCCGTTTAAGGACGTTAATCTCTTGTGCGTTCACATGCCCTGCGGTTACGGCAACAGCGCAAACCTGCCGGATGATTTAGAAGCTGCCGCCCGGCGTGTGCGCGGTATGGTGGAGAATCTGGGTGCGCGCTCGACTGCTAATGTTGTGCTTCTCATGAATGGTTCGGATCACACCGCCGCACAAAGGAACATAACCGACATAGTAACCGGTTTAAAGGATATAATTCCGGAGCACGATATAAAGCTATCCACCCTAGACGCATTTAAGGCAGAGCTGATGCCCTGTCTGGGAGAGCTTCGTACTGTGAGCGGAGAGCTGCGTTCGGGTGAGCGTACCATGCTATTAGGCGGCACACTCTCGTCACGCATGGAGTTGAAACAGCAGAATGATAAGGTCTCTGTTGCCATGGAGCGGTATATTGAGCCCATGCTGTCCATAGAGCGGCTTTTAGGAGGAGCATACTATTCCGATGGTTACCGCTCATACATCTGGAAGCACATACTGGAAAATCAACCCCACGACAGCATCTGCGGGTGCAGTATAGACGCGGTACACCGTGCGATGATGGCACGGTACGAAAGCCTATCGTCCATGCAGACACAGCTGATTGCCGATATATTTCTGCGTGTAGCAGAGCTTCTCCCGTCTGGAGCGGATGGAACAGAGCTTTTAATATTCCAGCCGGTGCAGTCCCCTGCTCCCGAATACTGCGAGTGTGATATCATGCTCGACAGGGTTTTAGTGCAGGAGGTGGACTATGAACGCTCAATTATACTAAATCATGAGCCCAATATATCACATCCCGCACTGCCGGATGGCGTTTTAGTGCTCGATGAAAACGGCAACGAGCTTCCGTGTGTAATAATAGCTGCCAATAAAGGTTATGATACACTCTATCAGGATTTTACACTGCCCGAGATATATAAAAACAACAGTCTGCGTATAGGGTTTATGTTTCCGCCGCAGGATTTAGGCTTTCACCGCCTGATCGTCAAAAGAAGCGATAAGGGTGTACATGTCAGAAATACTGACGGTGACACGATAGAAAACGGCTTCTATTCTGTAATATCGGAGAACGGAGCACTCACCGTCACACACAAGCGCACAGGGCGCATACATAAGGGGGTACACCGCTTTATCGACAAGGGGGATGCGGGTGACAGCTACACCTACTCCTGGCCGGACAGTGATGGGGAATTTTCACTGTGTACAGACGAAATCAATATCAAAAAGACCATACTGCCCGGTATAGCAGAGACCCTCACCATTAACGGTGTGTTAAGACTGCCAAAAGAGCTGACAGCCGACCGTAAAGCGCGTGTACAGGATATAGCCAACTGCCCTGTCACAATAACCGTTTCTTTGTACAAGGATGTAGACCGCATAGACATAAAAACATCACTTATTAACCGCGCAAATGATCACCGCTTGCAGGTGAGCTATCCGTCGGGTATAAAAGCTCCCTGTTCGGAATCGTACAACACCTTTAACATCACAAAACGTGACATCGGATTGACTGTTCCCGACCAATGGATAGAATATCCTCAGAACACTCATCCGACACATGGGTTTATAAACC
>CAYSTR010000256.1:0-4694 GCA_964433745.1 uncultured Oscillospiraceae bacterium
TGTCATTCACCACGTGCCGGATTTGAAGATAATGTTTGCATCGGTTAACCGTGTATTGAAGCCGGGTGGGTATATCTGCATTCTGACCGAATCCCACCGCCAACTCGAAACACGCTTTTGGGTGAAGCATTTCCCAACTACAGTAGAGGTTGAAAAGAAACGCTACCCCGATATTCCTGTTATCATAGCCGCCGCTTGTTCTGCCGGACTGTCCTTACACAAGGTAGATGCGACCGATACAGAAAGTGATATTATTATAACTGAGGAATTTGTGAAGCTTGCGGAAAACAAAGGGTATTCCATGTTTCGGCAGATTGATGAGCAAGATTATAGCAAGGGGCTTACGGCTCTTAAAAAGGATTTTGAGGATAAAACAGTTATACACACAAACCACGGTGAAACGCTGTTGTGGCTTACAAAGGGGGTACAGGCATGAACATTACATACAGAAAGGCGACGATTGATGATGTTGAATTAATCGTCTCAACACGGATCACCTTTATGGTAGAAGCAGCTGGTGAAATGAATGTAGCGGAAAAAGAGCTTTTAATTAAAAACAACAAAACCTATATTCATTTCGGACTCAAGAACAACATCTTTACTTCCATACTTGCATTTGACGGCCAATTACTTGTTGGAACAAGCGGAGTTTGCTTTTATAACATCATGCCCAGTAAGCATGTTCCGAATGGGAAAATAGGATACATACAAAACATGTATACCATTCCGACTTACAGGGGAAAGGGCATTGCAACAAAGCTGTTTTATTTAACAGTTGAGGAAGCAAAAAAGGCTGGTTGTGACAAGGTAACGCTTACTGCAACCGATATGGGCAGACCGATGTATGAGAAATATGGATTTAATGATACAAAAAATGAAATGAGTTATAACTGGGAGGATGTACATGAACAGCCACAAAATCATGCTTGACCGCATGGAATGGACAAATGCAGGTCTTGGCGTGCGTTACAAAGCTTTCGTACACGGTAATCAACGTCTACGGCTCGTAGAGTTTTCAGAAGGGTTTACCGAGCCGGACTGGTGTACGCACGGTCACGCCGGAATTGTGCTTGACGGCAGCTTTGTTCTTGATTATAACGGTTATATCGAAGCCTATTATAAAGGTGATGTGATCTTTATCTTAAGCGGTGAGTACGATAAACACAAAGCAATCCTTAGCGAAGGCGAAAAGGTAACCTTGCTCTTGTTTGAACTATCGGAGGACGTGATATGAACAACTTAAATCCATGGTATAACCTTTCCCATGACATTTACGAAAAGCACATGGGTCATGAAAATGTGGGTCAGCTTGATATGCTCTCTCGAATTGTCGGAGAGCAGCTTGCACTTATTTCGGAATATGAAAAACCTACTGTCGCCATCCTTGGCATTACAGGGGGCAATGGACTTGTTAACATCAAAAGCGGTCGGTACAAATCGGTCATTGGTATAGATATTAATGAGGAATACTTGCAGATATGCCGTGAACGGTATGGCTGTCTTTCAGAGCTTGTACTATATAAAATAGATTTGATGTGCGAAAAGGAACGTTCAGTAGAAATATTGACAACTGCCGATTTAATTATAGCAAACTTGCTTGTAAAACATATCCATTTGCATAATTTCATTGACATAGTTATGAGGCTAACAAAACCGCTGATTTCAATAACTATTCAATATAACCCTGACGGTCAGATTGTTTCCCATTCAGGATATGAAGCTGCATTGGAGAAAATTGTACTGCACGGTGAAGTGAGCAATGAATCTGATCTTACGAACGCAATGACCGGTGCCAAATATATTTTAGTAGGCAGAAAAGAATATATCCTACCTAATAAAAAGGTCTTTATCCGATTAGATTACAGACGAGGGGAGGAATTGAGATGAACCTAACTATACGCTTAGCAGACTCCGCAGATGTTACGATAATGGCGGAAATAATATCTCGCTCATGGGAAGTGGCCTACAAGGATATTATACCGGCAGAATACATAAAAGAAAGTAATAGTACGCGCCCTGCACGTTGTGCACAGCATTTTGCCGCTAATCAGGATAAACATTTCGTTATTCAGGCGGACGAAAGAATTGTCGGCACAATGTGGATTGCGCCGTTAAGTGAAGATGAAGCAAAAAACAATGGCGTTGACAGCAGCTTTTATGAATTGGTTGCGTTATACCTGCTCCCTGATTATTACCATAAGGGCATTGGTACTGTTGCCATGAACTTTGCTATTCAAAAGGCTAGAAGTGCCGGAAAAAGCAACATGATTGTTTGGGTTTTAGAGGAGAATATTAGCGCAATCAGTTTTTACAAGAAATGCGGCTTTACTGCAGACGGAGCAAGCAAACCTCATAGCTATGGCAAGGAACTGACTTTAATCAGAATGAGGAGAGGGATATAATGCTAACGCACATAGGAACAGTAACGCTTTCAACACCGCGGCTTACATTACGGCGTATGACAATTTATGATGCAGAGGATATGTACTATTGGGCAAAAGACCCGGCTGTATCGAAATATCTGTCGTGGAATCCGCATGAATCTGTTGATGCTACACGGGAATTACTTGTAAAATGGACAGCACAGTATGATAATATCGAATACTATCACTGGGGGATTGAATATGAGGGCACATTAATTGGTACATATGGCTTAAATGGTGTTAATACCGGACACGAACGGTGCGAAATGGGCTATTGTATCGGCGTGAAATGGTGGAACAACGGGTTTGTAACAGAAGCAGCCGGTTCTGTTATCCGTTTTGCATTTGAGGAATTGGGTGCAAACAAGGTCATTGCTCTGTATGACACGAATAATATCGGTTCGGGTAGAGTTATGCAGAAAAACGGCATGAAACAAGAGGGCTTATTACGTGAACAAAACGTTAGAAAAGATGGGACACATGGTGATGTAGCCTATTATGCTATACTAAAAAGCGAATGGAGTGACAAGTTATGCCAAACCTTGTAATAATACTCGGACCGCAAGCCGTCGGAAAGATGACAGTCGGACAGGAGCTTGCAAAAATCACCGACTACAGGCTGTTCCATAATCACATTACCATTGAGCTTGTGCGTAACTTCTTTAGCGTTCATGGCTCAGAAGAGGGTGCAAGGCTTAATCGCCTGTTCCGTAAAGAGATATTTGAATCGGTAGCAAAAAGTAATCTGCCGGGGCTCATTTTTACCTATATGTTTGAATTTGACACGAGGACGGAATATGATTATATTCAAGCGCTTATAGACCTTTATAAGTCTCACGGAGCAAACCCCTGTGTTATAGAGCTTTATGCGGATTTTAGTGTTCGTAAACAGCGGAATAAAACAGAGAATAGGCTTCAAAATAAACCATCCAAACGAGATATTGAGCACTCTGAAGCGTTGCTTGATAGCGAAGTGAATTACCGTGTGAATTCAAGAGAGGGTGAAATCCCTTTTGATAATTACCTAAAAATAGATAACACGTACTTATCTCCAGAAGCTGCAGCAAAGCAAATAAAGGCACACTTTAACCTGTAGGAGGTCGGCTTAAATGATTTTTACACGATACACCACAGCAAAATCCTTTTTGGATGATGCACTGGAGGTTCTGGGGAAGCATAAAATCCAAAACAACTTGATTTACAAAAATATTGGCGACGAACCGGAAAAGGTTATGATAACCATCAAAGGTGATGATGGAAGCGTGTTATTCTCCGCAACACGGACACCGCCGCTGCCTATGGTAATGTATGAGACTGATAACATAAGAAACGATGAGGTTGCTGATTTCTTGGCATGTAGCCTAGTAACCAACAATATAAATGTTGACTTTGTTATGGCCGAAAAATCATTGGCTAAGAGTTTTTGTGATATTTACGGTAACTTGGCTGGGAAAAAGTATAAAAACAATGAAAGCCTAGTTTTATATGTTACTGACAAGGTGAACGACCTACCGCATATAAAAGGTAATTTCCGCCAAGTTACAGAAATCGATCAGTTTTATTTGCCTTACTGGTTTGCCGATTTCACCCAGGCTTGTCATCTCGGTGTGTATGACTTAAATAATGGGATCACCAGTTTTGACTGGCGAGTTAATAGTAAGACTGCTTTCATTTGGGAGGACGAATATCCTGTATCGGTTGCCGCTTATAGCCAACGAATAGAAAGCTGCCCGTTTATTAGTCAAGTTTATACACCGCCGCATTTACGGGGTAAAGGGTACAGCACTGCCTGTGTAGGGCATTTAACTAAGAGACTTTTAGATGCAGGAAACACACAAGTAGCACTGTATGCTGATTGTTCCAATCCATATTCCAATGCAGTATATCGTAAAATCGGATATAAAGAAGTGTTTTGGGTAGACCAGTATAAAGAGGTTAAGGATAACGAAAATTAGTGACTTACAAAACCATAAAGAGTGTTTTTCAGCTTCGCACTGCCCCCATTATTGTGACAAATAAAAATGAAACCATCTACGGAAAAAAGCCAAAAAAGTGAAACCTTTACAAAATTTTGAAACCCTTTTGAAACCCCCTCCCGATTCTTAGCTCGTTAGAGAATTGAGAGATTACACCATAAGTATGACATCAGAACGATTATTTAGATGAAAATGAAACCCCCGAGGGTGCGCAAATGGCTTTATTAAAGCGAAAAAACAACAATCCCGCCCACTAACGTGGACGGGATTAATTGTATCAACGACAGTTGATGAT
>CAYSTR010000257.1:0-4690 GCA_964433745.1 uncultured Oscillospiraceae bacterium
TCTCTAAAAGCTCATTGTATTGCTCGTCCAATAGGTTTCTGAATGAGCCTTCGTGTGGTTTTACTATACCCGATATTACCGGGTAGGATAAAATCATTCCGTTTGGCTTGTGAGAATCATCGCTAAACCCTAGCTTTTTTATAATACTGTTATTCCACAGCGTCCCTAAGGATGCAGCAAGATGTCCTCCTGCCGAAAAACCCGCCACTAATATATTATCGGTATCTATATTATATTCTTTAGCCTTTTGTCTAATATATTTAACAGCAGTGGCAAGCTCTACTAGTTGGGTTGGAAAACGTGCTGGTTCGACATTGTACTGGAGTACAAATGCAGAAATTCCCGCGGCTGCAAATTTTAATGCAATGGGGACGGCTTCTCTCGCTGAAACAAATCCATATCCTCCTCCGGGGCAGATAACTACAGCGGGACGTTTTCTGTTTTTACAATATTCATCGTGATTTTTTAAGATGTATCCTGTAAACTGCGGTTTTTTGGGAGGTAATGGCAATCCAAGTAAAGTGTAATCAATGCCTAGATCAATGGATTCGATAAACATTACTCTCTGCTTCCTTTCATTGCTCGTTCTATGTCTCTTTTGGCGGCACGTTCAGCCATAGCATCCCGCTTGTCATGCAGCTTTTTACCCTTACACAGTCCCACAGATACCTTTACCCGCGAACCTTTAAAATACAAGGATAGGGGAATAAGAGTGTAGCTGTCCTGTTTAACAAGCCCAAATAAACGCAGTATCTCACGCTTATGCATTAACAGACGGCGTACTCGGATAGGGTCGCGGTTAAAGATATTGCCTTTTTCATAAGGACTAACATGCATTCCCTTGACAAAAATCTCGCCGCTTATAATATCACACCAGCTGTCCTTTAGGTTAACAGAGCCTTGACGAATAGATTTCACCTCAGTACCATATAACTCAATGCCCGCCTCAAAGCTCTCCTCGACAAAGTAGTCATGATATGCTTTTTTATTTGCGGATATAGTTTTTGTACCTTTATTTGCTTCTGCCATAATATCTACCGTTTTTTATCGTCAGCACAGCTCGCATATCTCTTTAAAACTGCGCTTTGGAACGATAAAATCGCCCTTTTCATCAATATAATACCTTACACTGCCCTGTTCATCCATGTCTTTTGTATATGAGGACATGGCCGCTTTTCCTATAGCTATGAGACTGTGGAGTAGGAAGCGTTCTTTATCCTTACCTAACAATTCCATTATTTTTTCGCGGTCAATAGCTCCCAGCCAGCAGGAGGAATACCCGTCGTTGAAAGCAGACATAATAATGCTCATGCCGGTAGAACCGGCTTCAACATCGGCATTTACTTTTATCGATTTGTCCACAAATATTGCAATGTAGGCTTGCGGCTGTTCGTCTTTTGAGGGAGTAAACTCCTCTAGATATCCTGCCCATTTTGTACAGGGAAAAATCGCTTCAACCAGGCTTTTCGTGCGTATAGCAGTAAACCTTAACGGCTGAAGATTGTTTCCTGTGGGGGAGAGACGTGCGGCTTCGAGAGCATTTAGCAATACAATTTCGGGGACAGGTTCATTTGTAAATTTTCTTATAGAACGTCTTGATGTAAACAAGCTGTTCATATAAACGAAGCTCCTTTTATCTATCTACATTAATATTATATATTAATTCGGTGTAGTAATAACTCGAAATCTGCGTGTCTTTCCCTTATATTGTAACATATTTTTAACTTTTGTCAACATAAAATACTATATCCGGCGGTTCTCTTCATATGTACATCTATTGACCAGCCCAAAAACGCAGCACCCCAAGCCTTGCACCGGGGGGATTGTCACCGTGCTCCTTATCGAGACAGGAGTAGGCGTAAAGCTTTTCACAAGGCATGTCAGGACACAGTCCGCAGTGGACATACCCTTTTCCCTGACAGCACACTGCTATGGTACACTCGCCGTGAAAGGGATGTCCGTTTGTCTCTATACAACCGCCGCAACCGCAGGTATCTCGGAATCCGCACGCGCTGCATAGCAATCCGCAGCGGGACTGCACCTGTGACCCGGTTTGCATAAGACCCTTTAGTACATCCACCCCATCGGAATTTTCTCTTTCCAACGCCTCTGTTAGCATGTCACAGGGAAAATCCGTGCAGTAACCGCAGTGCAGAAGCTCCCGACCGGAGGCGCAGGTGTAGATTTCACATTCTCCCCAAAATGGATTGCCCTTACAGCTACGGCAGCCAGAACAGCTATTCTCTTTGCCGGCTTCACATGATTCACAGTTGATACCGCATACAGAAATATTCATCTATCAAAACTCCCTTGTATTTTCGTCCACCATAAAAATCCATTGGATCCCGAATTTGTCAGCAAAATCGGTCACGAGCGGGCTGTAGTCGGTGACGGAGGGCGGGTACATTAGGGTTATACCGTCCTCTTTCATTACATTAAAGCTTTTCATCAAGCTTTCTTGCGTCCTAAACATAATCAATAACCGGACAGCTGCCGTCCCAGATTTAACATATGTAACATCGCTCTGATCGTTTAACATGACACGCTGACCGTGAATATGCATCTCGGAATGCTCGACCAGCTTTTTATCAGCGCTTAGGTAAACAGCATCAGCCTCGATTTCAAATACCCTTTCGTACAGCCCTATTGCCTCTTGGCAGCAGCCGTCAAAGTGCAAGTGTGGAATAAGCAGCTTTCATTCCCCCTTTCCCTCTACAAAGCTTATTGTGTTTCCGTCCGGGTCGATAAACCAAAAGGAGAAGGCTCCCCACGGACGGCGCTCAGGCGACGAGGTTATTACTATGTCCGGCACATCCCGCATGAGCCGTTCATATTCAGCCTGTACATCGTCTACATAATACATGAGAGATATGTTCTTGTCCTTTGCAACATGTACATCCCCGGGATCGTAGACCGCAAGCTGTGGTTTTTCAAAGCTGTAATGGCTGCCCTCTATAAAGGGTGCTTCCATGAAGACTGTTTCATAGAAAGCGGCAAGACGCGGTGCATTGTCTGTCAAGATACAAGCTCCGATTAGCTTCATACATACACCCCCCTATAAAAATAACAGCGTGTTTCCGTCTGGATCGGTGAGTGTCAGCTCCTGTCCTCCCCATTCGGCGGTAACCGGCGGGCTGCACTCTATCCCGGCGGCGCGAAACTGCCGGTAGGTCTCATCCAGCTTTCCGTCTGTACCGAATACAAGGTGGTTCTTTGCCGATGTTTGATCGTCTGCCTGTCTGCGCCAGATCCAGATTATGGGTTCGTCCTTATCGTCCTGTAACGCAAATGTTGCTCCGTACCACCTATCGTCCGGCGCACACTCCTCCAGCAACCGAAAACCCAATGTCTTGTAGAACCCGAAGGTCTTAACCGGATGGTCACTATAGATATTTATACCGCTAAACTTGAATGTCATGCGCTTCTCTCCTATCCATTTATGAATTTCTCGATCTTTTTCTTAAGTGCTTGCGGGTTTAGCCTTAGTATCTGCATTGTAATGGCATCGAAAGCGTCAGCTTTAGAGATACCAGCCGCTTCATTAAATATCCTTTCTCCCCAAAACTCCTCCGTCGTACAGAAAACCACAGACGGCCAGCCGTATGGCTCACCCGACTGTGAACGCTTGTGCTCACGTCCGCAGGCAGTGATGTAGAGCTTCATCTGCAACGAGACAATAGCTTTCTCAAACCCCAGTTTGTCCTCTGTTGTGAATCCGGTATCAGTTTTTATATTGTGATATGCGGCTCTCCCGGTTTTGCGGATATGGTCGTATATCCTCTTTTCCCACGTGCTCATGTTACCGCTTTCGTATGCTTCATCAAAGGACAGCCCTCTTCGTACCGCAAGAAAATAGGGGTAGTATTCTCTTGTAATGTATCCAGTTTTATTAAAGAAGAGTTTTGCATTTGCAATATCATTCCGCTCACTAAAAACCCTAAAATGCCAATCCCACGGATCAGTCTCACTGTCGCCGGTGTGCCACTGTATGTTTTCCCCAAACCTATTGTTTAGAGAGAAGATGCCCTCGTCATTGTCTCCGCCCATGGAAAATCCCGCTTCAAAAAGCGCCGCCAGAAAATCGTTATAACAGCTTATTGTGTTCATATGTATCTCCTAAAGTCGGATTTATGTTAACTTTACCACACCAAAGGTGACAATATCACCTTCATCTACAGCTCGGAATAAATAAGCTTACCGCCTATCCGCTCCGATTTCATAAGACTAATCTTATTCACATCCGCCTTTATTTGAGGTATCGTGTCCGACAGCGGAGAGCGAATGACTACCTCACGGGCAAGTGTGAGGTGCGGTACAAAGCGGCGCTCCTCCACAGGGAATCCCGTTCTATCAAGCAAGGAAGAAAGCTCCGACTGTATCCGCATGAGCTCCTCACTGGGGTCTGCCCCCAGCCATAAGATACTGCCGCCGGAACGGTTAAAGCTTCCGATATGGGAGAAGTAAAGCGTAAACGGATTAAAATGAATACTTTCTATACACCGCTTTACGGAGGTCACCCTGCCGGGTGCCGTCTCACCCAGAAATACGAGCGTCAGATGAAGATTATCAAAGCTTGTAAATCTTCCGTCTGCAACATTGCAGTGCAGTCCGTCCTGCACTGCATTTCTTGCTTTCTTTTCTTTCTCACTAAAATTGACAGCCGTGAACAGGCGCATATCCGCTTTACTCC
>CAYSTR010000258.1:0-4653 GCA_964433745.1 uncultured Oscillospiraceae bacterium
TTCTTGCAATACCGCTTGCAATCGCCGTTATATTATGCACAGCGGCTATCTTTACGATAATAGGCTTTTTATAATCGGTTGCTTCCTTTAATGAATACACAAGCTGGCGTAAATCTTCTATGGAATAAATGTCGTGGTGAGGGGCTGGGGAAATTGCATCCGAACCCTCGGGTATCATTCTTGTTCGCGACACATCACCCACAATCTTTGCCCCCGGCAGATGCCCGCCGATACCCGGCTTTGCACCCTGCCCCATTTTTATTTCAATAGCGGCACCGCTTTCAAGGTAGTCTTTATGGACACCAAACCGTCCAGAAGCCACTTGAACAATAGTGTTTTTACCGTATTTGTAAAAATCCTCGTGTAAACCACCCTCTCCTGTGTTGTAGAGAATACCAAGCTCCTCGGCGGCGCGAGCCAAGCTCTCGTGTGCATTATAGCTGATTGAGCCGTAGCTCATTGCCGAAAACATAATGGGCATAGAGAGCCTCAAGTATGGCGGTAACTCTGTTTTAATCCTGCCGTTTTTGTCACGCTCTATATTTTGAGGTTTTCCGCCTAAAAATACTTTTGTTTCCATTGGCTCACGAAGAGGGTCAATGGAGGGATTGGTGACCTGCGAAGCATTAAGGAGTATCTTATCAAAGTAAACAGGAAAATTCTCCGGATTACCCATTGAAGATAAAAGCACACCTCCGCTGTTTGCTTGTCGGTAAAGCTCATTGATAGTCTTACCGCTCCAGTTTGCATTTTCTTTATAGCTGTTCTCGCTTTTAACAATCTTTAATGCTCTTGTAGGGCAAAGAGAAACGCAGCGATGACAGTTAACACATTTTGCATCGTCACAAACAAGCTTACCTATGTCCTCCACATATTCGTGTACCTCGTTAGCACATTGCCGTTCGCAGACTTTACAAGCAATACAACGGTCGTAGTTTCTCACAACCTCATAATCGGGATATAAAAAGTTAATAGCCATTCTACTTTACCTCCAATCCGCAAGTCAAGGGAGTAGTACTTGACTTTAGCTCTACAATTACAGGTTCGCCGCCCTTTGGTGACCACACTCTATCTAAGTCACGCTCAATTATTCTAATGGCTGATTCTTCGCTTGCGATATAAACCACATCGCCCTTTTCACCAACAACCATACTGCGCAGCTTGAGTCTGTCATTAAGAGCCATAAGTCCGCCCTCAAAGCCGACAATGATAGAAAACGGCCCTGTTATAAGCTGTGACGAGAACACATTACGCAGATATTCGTGCAACTCTTTTTTATCATCATTCATTTGTTCAATCGTTTGCCAGAAAGGAGCGGCGATAACCGATGCGATTTCTTCAAATGTAAGCCCTTTTTTACGGTGTAAATAATCTATAATATAGGTAATAACCTCTGTATCGGTTTGCAAGGTGCATTTGTAACCATACATCTCGATAGCACGTCTGTTGGCATCATAAGATGAGATTTCTCCGTTATGTACCACGGAAAATCCAAGCAGTGCAAAAGGGTGTGCTCCTCCCCACCAGCCCGGAGTGTTTGTAGGATACCGACCGTGTGCTGTGAAGCAGTAGCCCTTATAATCCTCCAAACGGTAAAACCGTCCTACATCTTCGGGAAAGCCCACTGCTTTGAACACCCCCATATTCTTCCCGCTTGAAAAAACATAAGCACCGTTTATTCTAGTATTTACACGAAATACGCATTTTGCTACAAACTCACGTTCATCAAGCTGACTGTCCGCAAGCTTGGTTGGGAGAGGAGCTACAAAATATCTCCAGATAAGCGGCTCGTCAGTAATTTCTTTCATTTTTCTTGTTGGGATTTTGGATAGATTAATAATGTCAAAATGCCGATCTAAAAAATCCTCACAATCCTTTTTAGATGTTGAATTATCATAAAAAATATGAAAAGCATAGTAATCTTTGTATTCCGGGTATATACCATAAGCCGCAAAACCGCCCCCAAGCCCATTGGAACGGTCGTGCATAACAGCGATGGACTCTATAATGCTCTCGCCGCTAAAGCGCCTGCCCGATTTATCGAAAACACCGGATATGGCACAACCTGACGGTATTCTTACTTGACCTTCTTTCATTACACAAACCTCCTAATCCTACCTAATACATTAATACAGATTAATGTATTAGCCTTTCTGACAAGAAAAAAGACGCTCACCACATAATGCAAAGTGAGGGCAGCATAAAAACCGACTTAAAAACTCGGATTTTTACTGCTTACTGCATTATCTGATGAACGCCTTTGTTCACTATTAACCATTATACCTTATAGTAGACAGTTTGTCAAGAGGTTTTAGTGAATCCTTTATTACAAAAAAGGGGTTGACAAATGAAAAATGATGTGCTATACTGAACACAACAAACAGCAAAGGCGCTGTGGACTTTTGTCCGCAGTGCCTTTATTTTTTTGTTTAGGAAAGGGAGTTAATTATGAGTAAACTATCAAAGCCTACCCGTTATAAACCTGTTTTGTCGGTTTATGACACACAAAAAGCTATTGGAATGGTAAAAAGGACTTTTGAAGATAACCTTGGGGACGCCCTTAACCTTAAAAGAGTATCCGCTCCTCTTTTCGTCCTGCCGCAAACAGGCTTAAATGATGACCTAAACGGCGTAGAACGCCCTGTCGAGTTTGATATTTTAGAAACAAAGTCGAACGCACAAATCGTTCATTCTCTTGCAAAATGGAAGCGTATGGCACTACATAAGTACGGATTTCCTGTGGGTGAGGGTCTTTATACCGATATGAACGCTGTCAGACGTGATGAGGAAATGGACAACCTACATTCTATATATGTTGATCAGTGGGATTGGGAAAAGGTGATTGATAAATCAACACGAAACCTCGATACCCTTAAAACCACTGTAACATCTATTGTAAATGCAATCTGTGACACCCAAGAGGCTGTAATAAAGGTATATCCCCAACTAAAGGGCACTCTTTCGAGAGATGTATCCTTCGTTACTACACAACAGCTTGAAGATATGTACCCGGCACTTTCTCCGAAAGAGAGAGAAAATACATATGTAAAAGAATGTGGAACAGCATTTATAATGCAGATCGGCGATGTTCTTAAATCAGGAGTAAAGCACGATGGCAGAGCGCCAGACTATGACGATTGGGCGCTTAACGGTGATATAGTGTTTTGGTATGATGTACTTGAATGTGCTTTTGAAGTATCGTCAATGGGTATCAGAGTTGATGAAAAGTCCCTTGATGAACAGCTTACAAAAGCTGGCTGCGATAACCGCCGCACATTACCGTTTCATAAAATGCTGCTTGACGGAGAGCTTCCCTTAACAATGGGCGGCGGTATAGGTCAATCAAGGCTGTGTATGCTTCTTCTCCGAAAGGCACATATAGGGGAAGTACAAGTATCAGTTTGGGATAATGAAACAATTTCGGGTTGCAAAACCGCAGGAATAGAATTACTGTAGAGGGGGCGTTATAGATGAAAGATATTCCGAATATGTTTGGCAATCTAGTTTTTGGTGATTCTATTATGAAGGCCAGACTGCCAAAGGATACCTACAAGGCATTAAAAAAGACCATTGCCGAGGGCACTCACTTGGAGCTTGATGTTGCCAATGTGGTTGCAAATGCAATGAAGGATTGGGCTACCGAAAATGGTGCAACCCATTTTACCCATTGGTTTCAACCGATGACAGGCATTACAGCTGAAAAACACGATAGCTTTATCTCGCCTGTCGGTGATGGTAAAATAATAATGGAGTTTTCAGGAAAAGAGCTTGTCCGTGGCGAGCCTGATGCGTCAAGTTTTCCGTCCGGAGGACTTCGTGCTACCTTTGAAGCAAGAGGATATACTGTTTGGGATACAACCTCCTATGCTTTCATAAAAAACGGAACACTCTGCATACCCACCGCTTTTTGTTCATACAGCGGTGAAGCGCTTGATAAGAAGACTCCGCTGCTTCGCTCAATGGAAGCCATTGACAAGCAAGCGATGCGTATCTTAAGGCTATTCGGAAATACAACGGCGAAGCGTGTTATTACAAATGTAGGTCCCGAACAAGAATATTTCCTAGTTGATAAAGAAATTTTCTTGAAACGTCCCGATCTTGTAAACTGCGGACGGACATTGTTTGGAGCAAGACCACCTAAAGGACAGGAGCTTGATGACCATTACTTCGGAAGCTTGAAAACGAGAGTATCGGAATTTATGAAAGAGCTTGACGAGGAATTGTGGAAGCTCGGTATCTTGGCAAAAACAAAACACAATGAGGTCGCTCCCGGACAACACGAGTTAGCCCCCATTTTCACAACAACCAATATTGCTACCGACCAAAATCAACTCACAATGGAGCTGATGAAAAGCATTGCAAGCAAACACGGTCTGGCTTGCTTACTCCACGAAAAACCGTTTGCAGGAGTAAACGGAAGCGGTAAGCACAATAACTGGTCTATCGGTACAGATACAGGCATTAATCTACTCGAACCCGGTGACACGCCTGCTACAAACGCACAGTTTTTATTGTTCCTTACTGCCGTGATTAAAGCAGTTGACGATTATCAGGATTTACTGCGTGTTTCGGTGGCAAGTGCAGGAAACGACCACCGTCTGGGAGCTAACGAAGCCCCTCCGGCGATTGTATCAATGTTTTTAGGTGATGAGC
>CAYSTR010000259.1:0-4644 GCA_964433745.1 uncultured Oscillospiraceae bacterium
GCTCTGGTTCATGATAATGCTGTATCGGCGTACAGTCTATAAGCAATGAAATAAAAATCCCGGAGACTACTCTCTATCATGTCTCCGGGAGGGAAGTAGTGCCCTATTTTTTTTATTGTGAAAAAAATATATTAATATTTCTCTTGACAAATGTGAATTTTCCTGTTACCATATAGCTATAATATATTTATTACTAAAACGCTGTGTGTATACATATTTATTTTGTAATAAATTAAGCATGTCAATCTCTATTAATTTCACCGCAAAACTAAAGGTATGAACTGCTGTTTAAGGCAGATTATATACGCCAGTAAAAAATAGGAGGATTTTAATGAGAAAGAAACCATTAGTAATGCTGTTGGCAGCTATATGTGCTGTCGGTCTGATGTTTTCCGCATGTACCCCCGCAGAATCCAGTTCACAGGCATCTTCCACCGCTTCTGCAACATCCAGTACGGCTTCCACACCGGATGTAGCCGATGTAGCCGCTTTTAATGAATCTCCCATGCTAAAGGCAAGGGTTGACAGCGGCGAGCTGCCTCCCGTGGAGGAGCGTTTGCCCATCGAGCCGTTGGTGATAGTTCCGCGTGACGGAGTAGGTACATACGGCGGCGAGATGAAAACCCGTCTTTCAGGCCCTGGCGACTGGGGCGACATCTGGCACGCTACGTTCCCCCACCTCTTCTGGTTTAACGAAGAGGCAAACGAGATAGTGCCCGAGCTTGCAAAGGACTATAAGTTCAACGATGATTACACTGTTCTCACAATCTATCTGCGCGAGGGATTGAAATGGTCGGACGGCGAGCCGTTTACTACAGAGGACATACTCTGCTGGTGGAACGACTACCGCATGAACAAAGAGTTTAACCCCGACTTAGTTCCCCCCGGAGACTGGGCTCCCGGCGGAGAGGCAATGAAGCTCAACAAGATTGACAATTACACCATTGAACTTCAATTTGCCGCTCCCTACAAGGCTGCGCTGACCGTTCTTACCTCATTTAATGGTATGCAGGGACGTTTCTTCCTGCCGAGCCACCTAGTACGTAAGTATCACCTGGAGCACAATCCGGATGCCGAGAAGATAATGGGCGAAATGGGAGAAGATGTAGAGACATGGCAGGGTGCTGTTGCCAAGTGGGCAAACCTCATGTGGCCGGGCGGCGATGCCAAATATGTATTGCCGACACTAGGCATGTGGCGTCAGAAGGAAATGACCACCACACAGATTACATTTGAGCGCAACCCCTACTACTACGCAGTAGATACCGAGGGCAACCAGCTCCCCTACATCGACACAGTACGTGCCGAGATAGTCGAGGATAATGAAGTTGCAAAGATTAATGCAATGCAGGGCAAGTATGATTACGGCAAGGTTGCTGTTACTGATCTTGAGTTAATGAAGTCAAACGAGGGGACAGCCGACTTCTCCATACTTCTGTATGACGGTGAAGTTGTCAGCTCAACTGCTTTTGCATTCAACCAGACAAGTAAAGATCCTATAAAGGCAGAGATATTCCAGGATGTTCGCTTCAGACAGGCTATGTCTTTGGCTATTAACCGTGAAGAGTTCAACGACCTTATAAACGACGGTTACGGAACAATAGGCTCTGCTACAGTACATAAGTCCGCTACCTTCTATGAGGATCGCTGGTCAGAGGTTTACACCGAATATGATGTAGACCGTGCAAACGCTCTGCTTGACGAGATGGGTCTCGATCAGAAGGATGCCAATGGCTTCCGCAAGGCTAAGGACGGCAAGGTATTCACCGTAATCATTCCCACAACAGGTCCTGCAACTGAGCTTGTACGTGATTACTGGAATGCTGTCGGTGTAAAGACAGAGCTTACCAACATGGATAGTTCCCTGTATTCAACCCGCAGCGCCGATTGGGATCTTGACATGGGTGTTTGGGGTATCGATAACACAGTAGAGTTCAAGGTATTCCAGAATACATCCAAGTTCTGGATTGGCAATCAGGATGTTGCTTACGGTGTTGCTTGGGGTAAGTGGATTGATACAAACGGCAAGGAGGGTGTTGAGCCTCCCGAAAAGGTCAAGAAGTATGTAGAGAACTGGAAGGCTATTCAGATAGCTTCCGGTGACGAGTATACAAGACTTGCAAAGGAAATCTTCAATTTCTTTGCTGATGAGCTGTATATCATAGGTACCTCAGGATACCTCCCCAGCCCTGTTTATGTATCTAATAAGCTGGGTAATGTAGCACAATCGGCACTGTTTATGGATCCCACCAACTGGTGGCTGCTGCAAAGACCGGATACATGGTTCTTTAAATAATATTTAAGCAGATAAGGGCTGTATCACAATGCAGACATGGCAGCCGCGCCCTACATTAATAGTTGTAGATTCGGTGCTTGCTCCCATCGCATATGTTGTGGTACAGCCCTAATTCCAACTCATAAGGAGGGAAACAGATGCTAAAATATATAGCCAAGCGCGTCGGGTTTATGGCTATAGTGCTTGTGGTGGTATCGATTCTGTCGTTTATCATCATCCAGCTTCCGCCCGGTGACTATGTAACCAGCCATATTGCGGCATTGAAAAAGACAGGTATGACCTTCTCTGCCGCAGAGGAAGCATATCTTCGTGAATTCTACGGACTAGACAAGCCGGCGGTACAGCGTTACTTTGTGTGGATGGGTAATTTTATTAAGGGTGATATGGGCAACAGCTTTGCCTATAACCGCAAGGTATCCGATTTGTTATTGGAACGTATGCCGCTTACCATTCTGGTGTCCGTATTGTCGCTTTTGTTCACATGGTCACTCTCATTTATTGTAGGTATTTGGTCGGCGCTAAAGAAATACTCGGTGTTCGACCATATTGTGAGTATCTTTTGCTTTCTCATGATGTCCATACCGGGTTTTGTGCTTGCGATTGCTTTGATGTATATAGGCTTTTCCGTGTTCAAGGTCGATGTAGGCGGTCTTTTCTCTGCCGCTTATATAGACGCACCATGGTCGTTTGCTAAGTTCTGGGATATGGTAGGGCATCTCTGGATTCCTGTCATAGTTATAGGACTTGCCGGTACGGCGGGAGCGATACGCGGGCTTCGTGCTACGCTTATTGACGAGCTCGAAAAGCCCTATGTCATGGCGGCAAAGGCTAAGGGACTTCCTATCTGGAAGGTTATACTAAAGTACCCTGTACGTATAGCGTTAAACCCCTTTATCAGCACCATAGGCGGTACGCTCCCGGCGCTTATTTCGGGCGGTGAGATTGTCTCAATCGTGCTCAACATCCCAACCACAGGACCTATTCTTCTAAATGCGATAAAGATGCAGGACATGTATCTTGCGGGAAGCTTTATCCTAATGCTCAGTGCTTTGACGGTCATTGGAACGCTTATATCCGATCTTTTACTTGCAATGTCCGATCCTAGAATACGTTATGAATAAGGAGGGAGAGCTATGCAGATGAAGCTATTAGGTAAAAAGCCCGGCTCTCCGTCAAAGCTGCAGCAAGCGGAAGCCGGTATGCAAAGGGATAAGGAGGAAAATCTCTACACCGCGTCACAATGGACACTTATGTGGATGCGATTTAAGAAAAACAAATTCGCTGTTGTCTCGTTGGTATGTATCATACTTTTATACATAGGGGCTATAATTGCACCGTTTATTTCCCCATATACTGCCGATGTAAAGTTCAGCGAGTATAAGTTTGCCGCTCCCACAAAGATTTATTTTTCCGACCCGGAGGGTAACTTCTCTTTAACCCCCACCATATACAAGATGAAAGCCAGCATGAACTCCGAGACCTTTGCGCGTGATTATGTTGAGGATAGGAAGCAGTTTGCACGTGTAAAGATGTTTGTCAAGGGCGAAAGCTATAAGCTTTTAGGTCTGTTCGAGACTGATATTCACCTCTTTGGCACGGACAACACAAAGATACCCATATTTGTTTTCGGTACTGACAGTCTGGGGCGTGACTTGTTCTCACGAATCTTCTACGGCTCACAGGTGTCACTGTCCATAGGTATTGTGGGTAACCTTATCAGCTTTGTTCTGGGTATACTCATAGGCGGTATCGCCGCTTATTACGGTAAGGTTGTGGATAATCTTATCATGCGATTTATCGAGATAATCCAGTGTATCCCTACACTCCCTTTGTGGATGGGTCTTAGTGCGGCAATACCTGCTGTGTGGCCTCCGTTACAGGTCTATTTCGGTATAACAGTTATACTCTCATTTCTGGGTTGGACGGGGCTTGCCCGCGTTGTGCGCGGAAAGTTCATGTCGATGCGAGATATGGACTTTATTACGGCAGCACGTCTGGCGGGACGCTCAAAGGTACAGATTATCTTTAAGCACATGCTCCCCTCGTTTGCAAGCTACATAATAATAAGCCTTACGGGCACTATCCCCGGAATGATAATGGGTGAGACAGGACTGTCATTTCTAGGTCTTGGCATAAAGCCGCCTATTGTAAGCTGGGGTGTGCTGTTGCAAGAGGCTCGCAACTTAAATACGCTGGCTATCCGTCCGTGGCTGTTTATTCCGTCTCTGTTTCTTGTGTTTACCGTATTGATTTTTAACTTCCTGGGTGACGGACTGCGTGAAGCGGCTGATCCCTATTCCACAATAAATTAAGGATGTGACGGGATTACAAACGAAAATCTATTGGAA
>CAYSTR010000260.1:0-4639 GCA_964433745.1 uncultured Oscillospiraceae bacterium
AGGGCTTACCCCCTGCGTATGTGTATTCCCGTGTACTATGCGCCTGTCCCTGCGCCGTCAGTTAAAGGGTGTGCGGGTACATACCACCGAATCATACTATCCCGCGTCAATTGTAAATGTTTTCGGCAGGCAAAATGCCGTAGTCATAGGGGTTGCAAGCCTTGTTCACCTGTTCCGCGCTGCGGCGTTCGGCGTACCCCACACAACATGCTTTATCACCGTGTCGGGGGACTGCCTAGAGCCCAAAAATCTGGAAGTACCCATAGGTGCTTCGGTAGAGGATGTGCTAAAGGCGGCGGGACTTGGCATTGTACCTAAGATAATAGTATACGGTCCGTCCATGACAGGAGAGGCAATAACCGACACGGGACGCACCGTAACAGTGGACACAGGCGCTATACTGGCATTTGAAAGCGAGGCACGCGCAAAGGAGATGGGCTGTGTCGGCTGCGGACGCTGCCACACCGTGTGCCACAGGGGATTAATGCCCAGCTATTTACATAAATATGCTAAAACAAAGGATCGTGTGAACCTAAAACGGTTATCCTCAGACCGCTGTAACTACTGCGGTGCATGTACATATATCTGTCCGTCGCACATAGACCATGTGGGGCTTCTCCGCACGGCAAACGGCGATTGGGTAAAAGAAACCGATGCGATCCTGCCGAAAGGAGGGACTATGAATGACGCTCGAAAGACAAAGCTCACCGCACCTAGGAGCTAAAAGTCACTGGTACTCACTGTTTATCGATGCTCTCATAGCCTTAGCCCCTGTCTACTTCATGGCGACCTACTACTATGGCTTTCGTGTTCTCTTTATGGGATTAATCTCCGCTCTCTTCTGCCTTGTGATAGACCTTTTGTGCATAGGGCTTAGAAATACAAAAAACGCGGACTTCTCCGCGCTTATTACAGGGCTTATTATTCCGCTCTTTGCCCCCGCATCCATCCCTTTGTGGATGGTGCTGTCCGGCTGTTTCGTCGCTATCCTCATAGCAAAACAGCCCTTTGGGGGACTGGGGAACAACATATTCAATCCCGCCGCCGCCGGTGTAACCTTTATGCTTGTGGCGTTTACCTCCGCAATGACTAAGTTTCCCATGCCATTTAACCCCATTCCGCTTGTCACAACACCCGAGGTAAAGCTGTTTGTCGGAGCGGGCGAGATGCTTAAAAACGGCAGTCTGCCGTCGGGCGGATTGTTCGAGCTTCTTTTAGGAAACATTCCAGGACCCAGCGGTGCAACAAACGGTCTTGTTATTGCCGCATGTCTTTTATATCTTCTGGCAAGACGTGCATCGGGATTTTATACGCATGTGGGCTTTTTCACAACCATATCGGCATTCTTCCTGTTTATGCCGCGAGCCGGTACGGGGACGGAGACATATTTCTACGAGCTTCTGTCAGGCACACTGCTTTTGGGGATGATGCTCATGCTGTCCGATCCGGTGACCACGCCCCGCTGTGGGCTGTCACAGCTTGTATTCGGTATTGGTGTAGGCGTCATTACAATGGTGTTCGAGCGGTTTTCCTCCACTCTCATGGGTATCACCTTCGGGGTGCTTATAATGAATGTATTCGTTCTGTCCCTTGACCGTGCGGGTTTTTATGTCTCCGAGCTGATAAACCGGCGGTATCACGCCTTTTTGCGTACCAGAGACAGGGAAATTAAGGAGCTGCGACTATGAGTCCCAACGACAGAAACACAATAAAGGAATTAAAAAAGCTCAATGCCAACCGTCCCATGGGGGTAAAATCGGTAACAATACGCCCCAAGCTGCAAGGCGTAAAGCCGCTGACCGAGAAGCAGACCGACACCTTAAACCCCGCCGAAAAGCCTGCTTATACCGCACCCAATGCGGAGGTTATTACCCCTGCCGAACCGGTACAGGAGATAATAATCGAGGAGCACCCCGCACGAGCTAAAATTGATCTTCCTAAACCTGCCGCAGCTGCGTCCGCCGCATCCGTTCCCACCGCTAATAAGAAAAGGCAGAGCGGACTGATAGGCTTAATGCTCACCGCGCTTATAAGCTCGAACACACACATCATGCTGGTGGGGCTTCCCGCTCTCATTTTAGCGGGGATATACTATACAAACGCGTGGGCCTTGAGCATTATATTCGCCATTGTGACGATACCCACTATGTTAATAATGTATACCGTGCGCCCCTATCTGCCGTCCTGGCTGCGCGCCCCGCTTGCGGCTGTTATCTCGTGCACACTGTATGGTCTGGCGGCTATAGTTATTTCACCCATACAAAAGCTAACAAACGAGCTTTTAATGTACGCTCCCCTTATTGCCGTGGGAGGATCTGCCCTTAGCGGTATCCGCGGCGTAGCAGACAAGCAGGCAACGCCCTTAAAACGGCTTATACTTGTGTTTATCTATGCATTACTTGCGTCTATAAGCTTCTCTGTGATGACCTTTATTGTGTCGGCTATAAGAGAATACATAAACTTTGGTACGATATTGGGCATGTATGTAGGGTTCACCTACTCTGTACCTGTGGCTGCGTACCCCTTTGCCGGGCTTATTCTGGCGGGACTGTTGCTTGCGGGTATACGAAAACTAAGATTTTTACGTTGATGGGGGACATATGTCACAGTCTATTCTGTTTATATTTACGACCGTGCTCATAGGTAATGGGGTATTCGCCTATGGTTTGGGGCTGGACTGGCTGTTCGGCAAATCATTTACCGGAGAAAAGCGCTCGCTTCCTCACGGTGACGTAATAATAGGCGGTCTCTGGACGACTCTTGTACTGACCGTCACTTCCCCTGTCGTCTACACGATATGGTATTTTCTTCCGGATAATATGGCTGTCTGGGGCGCTCTCATCTATGTGGCGGTGACTGCTTTTTTCTATCTTCTCATTCGCGGCGGACTGCGGTTTATAGGTCTCGACAAACGCCCGGTACTTAAGAAGATAGCAAAGCTTCTCCCCAGAGCGACCTTTAACACGGCGGTATTGGGAGCATTTATAACCGGATTCAACACCGATCTTTCCCTGTTTGAGTATATGGGCTACTGTTCGCTCATGGGGCTGGGACTAATTCTTGCCGGTCTTATCGTGTGTGACGGAGTGAAGCGTCTCTCGCTCTCGAACGTACCCCGTCCGTTTAGGGGACTGCCTGTAATACTTATCTATCTGGGGATAATCTCAATGGCTTTCTTAGGTTTTGCGGTATAATATAAACAGCCGAAAAGAGTTATAGCTCTGTTCGGCTGTGTTTGAGTTTAGGGGGATGGGAAATGGCTGGACTTTCTATATTTTCATGGTTTAGTTATCCCCTTCCGATAGAAGAGCGGTTACTGCTCATAAAGGACGCGGGTTTTGATGCGGTCTCCCTTTGGTGGGGCGATGGTGACGGTAAACACACACAACCGGACATGGCGCGAAGGATTGGTCTTGCAATCGACAATATCCACGCTCCGTTTACCAATCCAAATGAACTGTGGGAGGACGTACAGGGTGGTGAGGACTATCTAAACATGCTCATATCGTGTATAGACGATTGCAGCAGGCATAGTATCACCACTATCGTCCTGCATGTGACGCGTCTGTCAGAAAAAGCACCGATAACAAAAATAGGATTAAACCGTATACAAAGGCTTGTGGATTATGCGGAGCACAAGGGCATAAATCTGGCTCTTGAAAATATGAACAGTATAGACCATCTAGATATGATTTTTGACACAGTAAAATCAGACCGTCTGGGCTTTTGCTTTGACAGCGGGCATGAGCATCTGGTTCACCCCACGATAAAGGCACTGCCCCGATACGGTCACAGGCTTTTTGCCGTACATCTCGACGACAATTACGGCGACGATGACACCCATCTACTCCCATATGACGGTTCCATAGACTGGGACAACATAAAGCTTGAGCTTAAAAATAGCAGAGAGCTTCCATATCTTACTCTGGAGGTGGATTTCAACGTCAAGCATGAGCAGAGCGGAAGGTATCGTGAGCTTTCTGCTGCCGAATTTTTGTCTCTGGCTTTCGAGCGTCTTACACGGCTTACCGGTTAGTAAAATAATAAAAGGTTTTGCTCTCGTTATAATCCTTCTTGTCGGAAGATGACGGGGGCATTAATTGTGCTTGTAGTAAACGATGATTCGGCTATTCAAAAGACAATAGATGAGATTCTGTCAGACAGCTTCACCGTGAACAGCACTACATCTTGTTCCCAGATGTTCTCACTTGTGCAGAGAGAGCTGATACCCGGCATAATCCTAATGAAATACGATATATCCGGACAAAACGGCTTTGAAGCACTGACAATGCTTCGTACATTGCCGGGTGCCATGGATATTCCTATGGTGTTTATTCTGTCGTCCAGATACTTAATGAGTGTGGAGTTATCTTCCCAGTTTACCGAAATACCGTCCGCGGTGGTTTTGGCGGTTACAAAAAAGTCATGCCCCGTAAACTCGGACAGCCCTTTATCAAGAAGCTCGGCAGTCAGCTCACCATTATAGCTCCATTCGGTATTCGTCCTCAACGCTTCCTGTGTTCATGTTAGTGTATAGAAATACCTTTTTAGTAGCACCGCCCTCCAGTGGCGATGCATTACCGCATCCGGTCATAATAAAACAAGCACCATTACCGTTGCTATTCGTGCTTCTCCCCGC
>CAYSTR010000261.1:0-4638 GCA_964433745.1 uncultured Oscillospiraceae bacterium
GAGATAATGGTAAATTTATTCCTCTCGTATGTATTGACTATCTTGTAATAGCACTCAATAGCGGAATTGTACTGAATCTGTAAAGAAAAGCTGATGCTTTGCGAGCCTGTCTGGTACGAATAGTAGACAAACAGCGCCACCAGACCTACACCTAGCACCGAGCGCACATACCTCAATGCCGGATATATGAGAAACGGTATCATAAAAAGCTCGACATATATACCGATTAGAAACGGTACGTTGTAGAAAAAGAAGGTCTGCGCTCTGTTTATCTCGATTATACTGGGAAGCCCGAACAGCGGCAGGGCCGTCAGAAAAAGAAGCGCAAGGGTGTACAGTCCCATGGAGGTAATAAACGTTCGGTAAAACTGTAGTTTTTTCCTAAGCATAAGGAAAACCCCGTACCCCACAAGCAGCAGTGCGCCTATTATATATATAAATGCATAACCAATGCGCGGAATCACACTGACATCCGTATTATCTCCGGGCATTATTCTAAGGCTGTCAAAAAACTGCTCACACTTTTGGAGCAAGGTGTCATCAGAGGTTAAGATGATAATACCCTCCGGTCTGTCATCCTCTTCCTCGTCCGTGACTGCCGTTTCGCCTGCTCCCTCTTCCTCAAAGGTACCTGTCAGCATACTTACCGCCCAGTCCATAGACGCCTGCCAGCGAACACCGGCTATATTTGTTCCCACCAGTATACCGGCTGCCAGAGCCACACCCAACCCTCCGGCAATCACCGAATGCCACAGGGTTTTGGTTTTTTTAAGCTCAAGGTAGTTTACCGCGAGAATAATAAAGCACAGAACCGCACCGGCAATCGCCATAAAGAAGTGCAGCTGTATGAGTAAAAACACCGCCATACCAAAAAAGAAGAGGTGCTTTCTCTCTTTTGTAATGATAAACTCCTGCAGAAACACCGCCATGGGAAAGAGAAATATCTGAGCAACCTCCTGCGGCAGCGTCATGGATTGACGATAATAGGAGGCAAGCGGAATCATGGGGCTTAACGCATACACTAAAAATCCAATATTAGCCGCCGTCCGTGATCGAAAGAGCCGCGTCAGCAGCAGATACACCGCCAAAACAATAAATAAGCCTACAATACCGCCCATAAACCGCATTACCGTTATGGCGTTGATGTTAAATACAGCCGACAGTGCCGCTACCATGTTGTGCATACCAAAGGGATACACACCGTCATAGAACATATTGCCGCCCAGCATCTGTTTTATCCACTCGGTGTGAACATACAGGTCGGACGTGGCGAAATAAAGGTTTGTGAAGCTGTGATACAGTCTTACATACCCTGCCGCACTAATCCCGATAAAAAGCGTCAGAACGCTCACCGGCTGTCTTACCAGTGAAGCCGCAAACAGCCAGAGCTGTTTAAACGCCTTTATGAACATGTTTTTAACCGTGATTCTTAGCTTATAGACCCCTTTTATGTGCAGATAGATCTGTTCGGTAAACGCCGAAACACGGCTTTTAAGGCGCACCTTTCCCAAAAACCACAGAGAACCAATCGTTACTAAAACCAGCATAACAAGAAATGCCGGCAGATTAATCATGTTAAATGCCGATAGGAAATATATTATCAGAATGACAGCAAAGCTTCCCGTCGTCAAAGACGCGAAGACATTATAGAGAAAATTCCCAAGCTCCAGCTTGAATCCCAGAATTATAAAGGGTACAACGATATAAAGTAGCACAAATGCACCCAATACCCCCGCAAAGGACAGAACATTTTGTAAAACCATAGACACCCCTCATACAATTGAACCCTTAGATATGCCTATTTATAGAGAAAGAAGCGTATTACCTGAAGCGTTTCATTTGATATGCTGATTGTGCTCTCCATTATCTCCTTTATCATGGAGATAAACCGCTCTGTGCTTCCGTTTTTGTAATATATCTTCATTATCGCATACAATATGCGGTCGTTTTCGGGATAATATCTCACAGCCCGCTGAGACCAACTCAGTGCCAAATCAAAGTCGTTTATCTCAATGAGCGTCTGTATCCCAAAGGTAAAATATTCCTCCGGCACCTCGTCGGCAAAGCCGTCACAGAGAAAGTCCAAAGCCTCCAGATAAAAATGCGCGTACTTTATCTTATCTACATTGTCTAAGATATCGCTCTTCATATACTCGGTCAGCCCCTCGATATAGTCATGGGCGGGCTTAGGGTCATCCAACGCCCTGTCAAACTCTGCCCTAAGGCGGCTCAACCGGTTGAGATAATCGGTATTGGTGGACAACACCACGCTGGCGGCATAGTGGCTGGTCTCGCTGTCGTCGTTATTAATACCCCTGATGACCGTTGCTATATTGCGCTTATAGTCTTTTTTAAGCGTTGCCAGCAGTGCTTTTCTTCTGTCCTTGTGGTTCGAGACCAGAAACGCCTCCTGCAGTGGGACTATGTCAATCTCCTCTTTAAGATTCGCCTTAATCTTCTTCACGCTTCTGGTCGCATCAAAGCTTATATCCTCATACGAGAGCGCTAACTGCTTATCCAGAATACGGTCGAATACATAGGCTCCCAGAAACACGATAATCCCCACCACCGGACAGAAGAGCAGGATGAAGAAATGCACAAACGTAAGCCCGCCCTTTTTCCGGACAATATCAAAGATAAGCACCGCTAAAGCAATCATGGTGTTAATCACCACAATCAATATGACAATATCCTCCGACTTCACTGCCCCACCTCCTCTTTAAACCCGGTTATGCTACTGCTTTAAAAATCCGGAAAGAGCATTCCTTGCCGCATTAATATCGCCGTTTATCATAAGAAGATTTATCTCATTGTCCGATTTATGCATGTAGTGAATCCCGCTTACTGCGCCGCTTATGTCCTCAAACGCCGTATCGGGGCGAAGTATAAACAATCCGTATGTCAGCTGGTACCGTATCTCGGCTACTAAAACGAGTGCGACTGCTTCCTCAAACTCGTCATGTGTCAGCCAGAATGGTCTTTTACCTGTCGGAGAAGCACCCTTTGTCAAGCACCTCTCCACCGCCTCATGACAGTACAAAACCCTGTCCACCGAGCGGCTTATTATGTTCGCAAGCGTAGAAAAGAGGTTTATGTGATAGAGCGTGAGCGCTTCAAAGTCCACCTTCCACAGCATAATGACCGCCTCAATACTGTCACCCGACCGTACCGGCGCCGCCATGACAGGCATTCCTTCTGTAAGGTTATTGTTCACATAGATGCTCCCGCGCAGAAAGCTCTCGTTTATGCCCTGCAGCTCGAGCATGTTAACCCTGTTCCCCAGAGCACATGCCGTCTCATTTGTCCAGGCGGCGAGAACCAGCTCGTCCTCACCGGAGGGTCTTGCGTAGACGCTGATGCTCCGCGCACCCAGAATAGTCTGCACAACGTCCAAAGAGCGCAGATATACGCCAAACGGCACGGTACTGTCTATATCCTTGACTATGGAGTATATCCTAGCAAGCGAGTCGCTCTGTGCCACGAGCCGCTCCTCCAGTGTGTGCTTGACCTCGACTGTTATGTCGTTTATCTCGTTTAGCTTGTTGTACTCATTCTCCACATACTCCACGCGCTCCTCTAAATCCTCCTGTCTCTGCTTGAAACGGTCGCGGGTATGACCAACTAATATACCCGACACAAACAGGAAGAATGCACGTGCGATAAATGGTATGCCGGTGAGGGTGACTAAAATTGACTGCCCCGCCTCCTGCTCCATATAGGCGAAGAATACAAGCGACAGCAGGATGGCGACAAGCGCCTGCTGTTTTCCGAATGCCGTTGCCGCTATGATGACAAACAGGAGCATCAAATCAATATCTTTAAGATAAATATTCGAGCCGAAGAAGTATGTAAGCAGAACAAATATTAAAAAAACGACTATACTCTCAAGATATGGCAAAAGCTTTCTCCAGAGAAACCGGGCATAGAACATAAACGAGCCTTTCTCGTCGCGTTCATCCGATTTTGAGGAGTTTTTATACCGAAACTGATTGTCCCGCACAAACCTTGCCATGGTGACGATACCATCATGGTACTTTATCTTTTGAAAGAATGAAAAGGTATTGTTAAACTTTGAGCCGTCTAGGTGATAGTTCTGCGGCTTAAAGCTCTCGTCGGGTATTGGCTCTATTCCGAAATCTATATACTCACCGAGGATAATATCGGCTATCTCCGCATCGTTGAGCGTCTCTCCGTCACAGACATTGTAAGCTCCGCTGGGTGCGTCGAGGTAACACGCCTTATAGACAGCGATGGCCACATCGTCGATATGTATAATCGGGCACATCTGGTTGCTGATTACAAGCCTTCTGTCCCTTAGTGCGTTTAGGCACTTGTTGGCAATATAGTCCGACTGTACACCCTCAAAGCGCTTGTTGCCGTATACCATACCGAATCTAAGCGACAGGGCGTTTATCTTCTCTCTGTCACTGAAATCCTTTAGTATACGCTCACCCTGTGCTATGATGATGGACTTTACGTTACCAGGAGCAAGCGGGGTGTTCTCGTCTACAGAACCTTGATTGTCAAAGCCGTACACGTTGACGGATGACAGATAGACAAACCGGCTGATATTAAGATCGGAAGCGATAACCAGAATATTAGTAAGGTCGCAGACATAGCGCGACGAACAGCGGTGAT
>CAYSTR010000262.1:0-4631 GCA_964433745.1 uncultured Oscillospiraceae bacterium
AGACACTGTCTAAACTGCTTTCGGACGAGGGCGTTCAGGTTTCTCCCTGTGCCCATGAGGGGGCTTTGTATATTCGTTATTCCGGTGACATCTCTGCCCTAAAGGCATATAAGCAGGGGCTTTTCCATGTACAGGATCTATCGTCGCAGCTCTGTGTAGCACTGGCAGATATTCGCCCCGGTATGGACATTCTCGATATGTGCGCCGCTCCGGGCGGGAAAAGCTTTACCGCCGCGTACTATCTGGGAGGGCAGGGCTCTATAATATCTGTTGAGCTGCACAAGCATAAGATTAGCCTAATCGAGGAGGGTGCAAAGCGTCTTTCTTTAGATAATCTCTCGTCCCTCTGCGCCGATGCGGGAAATCCCCTGCCTATTGAGGGGCTTTTTGACCGGGTGCTGTGCGATCTTCCCTGTTCGGGACTGGGTACTGCCGCGCGTCATCCGGAGGTGAGATATAAGACATTGGATAAGATAAAAACACTTCCGGAGATACAAAGGCGTATACTCAAAAATGCTGCTACATACGTAAAACCGGGGGGACGGCTTATTTATTCCACCTGTACGCTGGGTAAAACGGAAAACGAGGATATTGCCGCTTGGTTTTTAAGAGAATGTCCCGAATTTGCACCTGTTCCCATTGCAGACGGTATGGGTGGGGAATTAAACGGACACACCGTAACATTTTTAGGCTATACCACCCAGTCTGACGGCTTTTTCTGTGCAGTGTTCACGAGGAGCTAATTCAAATGACAAAGCTTGATATCCTGTCTCTTAATCAGGATGAAATAAAAAATCTCATGTCAGAGCTGAGTGAACCCGCATACCGTGCTAAACAGGTGTATGCGTGGCTTCACAAGGAACGGACGGAACGATTTGAGGATATGCTCAATCTGCCCCTACCGCTCAGACAAAAGCTCTCAGACACAGCGGACATAAACGGAGCACAAGCGGTACAGGTACTTCGTTCCCGCGACGGAACAAAAAAATATCTTATGCGTCTTTTTGACGGCGAGCATGTGGAATCAGTGCTTATGCGCTATAAACATGGCAATACTATATGTATCTCAACCCAGGCGGGCTGCCGGATGGGGTGCAGCTTCTGTGCTTCCACCAAATCGGGGCTTAAGCGAAACCTCACGGCGGGCGAAATGCTAGGACAGATATATGCCGCCCAAAGAGAGGACGGAGAGCGAATATCCGGCGCGGTGCTCATGGGGATAGGCGAGCCTTTGGATAACTATGATAATGTGCTTAGTTTTCTAAGAGCAGTTTCCTCTCCCGACGGTTATAACATGGGAGCAAGACACATTTCTCTCTCAACCTGCGGGCTTGTGGATAGGATGTACGACCTTATGCGTGAGAACCTACAGATTACCCTGTCGGTCTCACTGCACGCTCCGGACGATGAGCTTAGAAAACGTCTCATGCCTGTGGCAAGGCGGTATCCAATGAATGAGCTTCTAAAGGCGTGTAAGGATTATACCAAAGCTACCGGCAGGCGTATCTCGTTTGAATACACACTCATTAACGGCGAAAATGACAGTGAAGCTCATGCCGCTGCCCTCGCACAACGACTGAAGGGGATGTTATGTCATGTAAATCTCATTCCGGTCAACAGCATTAAGGACGCGGCATATAGAAGCAGTAATGACATCATGGTAGAGCGATTTTTGAAGGTACTCACGTCACACGGAATCAATGCTACTGTAAGAAGACGATTGGGTACAGACATAGAAGCCGCTTGCGGACAGTTAAGACAGAATAACGGGGGTATTTATGGTTAGATTGTACGGCGATACGAACACGGGCAGGGTTCGGTCATCCAATCAGGATACATTTATAGCGGGGTACTTAAACGATGCACCCGAAAAGGGCGCATATATCATCGTATGTGACGGTATGGGAGGCGCAAAGGGCGGCAATGTTGCCAGTCTTGAGGCTGCCGAATGTATAAGCGGACATATAGAATCCTCCTTTCGTGACGGTATGAGTCCTCACGAACGGCGCGAGCTGCTTCTGTCGGCTATCTATGAAGCGAACACGCTCATATATAATAAGAGCTTAGAGAATGAGGCTCTATCCGGTATGGGCACTACCGTTGTGGCGGCTTTTATCTTTGCCGACACTACGATTATCGCTAATATAGGGGACAGCCGTGCTTATCTCGTTACCGACAAGCTCACCTGTATCACAAAGGATCATTCCATGGTACAGGCATTAGTGGACGCGGGAGAGATTACCGAGGAACAGGCAAAACGCCACCCTAATAAGAATATACTGCTGCGGGTACTGGGTGTGGCAGAACGCGCCGACACGGATATTTATGAGCTGAAGCCAGAAAAAGGAAGCTTTTTGCTGCTCTGCTCGGACGGACTATATAATATGGTCGAAGATGATGAACTGGTAAGACTTATCAAGCAGACTGATGACATGAGCACCCTGCCCGGTGCGCTTATCGAGACGGCGAACCTGCACGGAGGTATAGACAATATAACCGCATGTATAGCGGCTTTTGAATAGAGGTGGGAGCATGGACAAGTTTATAGGAGCTCTTTTAGAGGGAAAGTACGAGATACTCGAGCTGGCAGGTTCAGGCGGTATGGCACGTGTGTACAAGGCACGTGATGTCAGTGAGGACAGAATAGTCGGACTTAAAATATTAAAAGAAGAATACGCCGGTAACTCGGAGTTTTTAAGACGTTTCCGCAACGAATCCCGCGCAATCGCACTGCTTTCACATCCTAACATTGTAAAGATTTTCGATGTGGGATTCAGTGATAAATTGCAGTTTATTGTAATGGAATATGTAGACGGAATCACGCTCAAACAGTATATGGAGAATAAACGCCGTCTTGATACCATGGAGGCGGTAAATGTCACCATCGAGGTGCTTAAAGCACTGGAACACGCACACAGCCGCGGCATAATCCACCGCGATATAAAACCGCAGAACATCATGATTTCACCCGACGGAGCAGTCAAGGTAATGGATTTCGGCATAGCGCGTTTTGCTCAGAGCCAAACCATGACCATGACCGACAAGGCCATTGGCTCGGTTCACTATATAAGCCCCGAACAGGCACGGGGGGACACCATCACAGAGAAAGCAGACATATATTCTCTGGGCGTTATGCTGTTCGAGATGCTCACCGGTAGTCTGCCCTTTGATGCGGACACGGCGGTGTCTGTTGCCATTAAGCAGATTGAAGCTACACCCATAAAACCGCGTGAGATAAACCCCGATATTCCGGTGGGGTTAGAGGAGATAATCCTCAAGGCCATGCAAAAGGACGCATCAAACCGCTATAACTCCACTCTGGAGATGTTAGGTGATATGCGGCTATTCCTGCAAAACCCTCGTATTGTGTTCGGGTATCAGTACCTAGAGGACAAGGAAATGACCAGAAGCTATGATAAAATAAAACCCCCAAAACCTCAAAAGCCCGCTCCTCCTGAACCGGAGAATGGTAACGAGGATGAAGAGGAAGAGGTGGAATACCGCAAGTCCCCAGTTTTGTCTATACTGACAGGAGTGGCAATTGCTTTTGTTGTTGCGGCGGCGCTGTTTGTTCTGGGCATTGTATGGATTATAAATCCATTTGAGAAGTCCAGTGAAATACTAGCTCCCAACCTTATCGGACTTAGCTTAATGGACGATGTAAAAAACAATCCCAAGTATGAGAATCTTGATATAAGACTAGAAAAAAGCGAATACAACAGCGACTATCAAAAGGGTATGATATTCTACCAGAGCCCGCAGGCTGGAAGAGGGATAAAACCCGGTACAACAATCTATGTCCGCGTCAGCGAGGGCAGTGACAAGGTCATGATGCCGGATGTGGTTAATCTGACACTGGACGAAGCAAAAAAACGTCTGGACGAACAGAAGCTTAGATACACCGAGATGCGTGTCAGTGACGAAACCATTGCAGAGGGCTTTATTGTCCGCACTGTGCCCGAAAAGAACTCTCCTACCGTTGTGGGAACGATTGTTGAGCTGTATGTCAGCAAGGGCAGTAAGGCAGGTAAGGTGGACGTACCTGATTTCCACGATGTCAGTCTCTCACGTGCAAAGCAGATATTAGAGGAGTTAGGGCTTAAACTGGGTGAGACGGCAGAAGTCGAGAGCAGTAAACCCAAGGATGTCATAGTTTCACAGTATCCGGAAGAGGGCACACAGGTAGACGAGGGTACTAAGATTAACTTTGATATAAGCGCCGGAGGCAGAAACTCCTCCCGTTCCACTGGCGGCAGTGTCATGAGCTTGTCGGTTACACTCCCTCAGGTTAACCGAAACCTTACAGTTGAGGTGTTCCAGGATGGTGTATCGATAAATGTTGTTTCGATAAATCCTAGCCAGTACTCTACACTTGATCAATCCTTTACCGGAAAGGATCGCTCTAATGTAGATATCTATATTGACAACAAGCTCTATCACGGCTATATACTAGATTTTACAGAGGGAGTATCTACTTTGACACGCGATAACTCCTACGAATTTAAGGGTTAGGGGGAATCCTTTCTATCACTGGAATAATTGTCAAGGGTATTGCCGGTTCGTACACTGTCTATTGCGGCTCAATAAATATTGAATGTAAGGCGCGGGGTGTTTTTCGTCACAACAAAATC
>CAYSTR010000263.1:0-4627 GCA_964433745.1 uncultured Oscillospiraceae bacterium
CCCATATACCTTGAGCTTGCAGTTCTTATAGCAATGTTTATATTTGTGACAGCCGCATATCATCTTTTAAGGATACGCCTGGTGCTAAACTCAAACATACATAAAAAACCCTTTAATGTACTGCTTATCTGGGTAACAATCTCGGTCGTATATTTTATTCTTATTGATAGATTGTACACAAAGCCTATGACCGTGTTAGACAAGCAGTTTGCCGTGCTTGTGCTGACCCCGGTATGCGTTCTTATCTGCCTTTACATCTTTATGTACTTTTTTGCGCGGATTTCAAAGGTACTGGATTTTGAAGAGGATTCTGACATACCAAGCGAGACGGGTGATTCTCTGAAAGCGGCAGATGGCTCTAAGAAGAAGAGCGGAGAAAAGCCGGATATCTGGCGGTACGATTATATCTCCAATCTATTAAGCTCGTTTGACAGACCATACAAGACATTGTGTACGGTTATGGGAGTGCTTACCAACCAATACGATTTCAACCGGGGATTCATCTTTCAGCCGACGGACAGTACCGGTGAGTATATTACGAATACGTTTGAATGGTGCGATTCCGGAACGGCCTCACAGATATCGGATATGGTGCATGTGCGGCTCAGCGACTATCCCACGATCCGATCGGCTTTTTTAGAAAAGCGGATGTTTGTAGCAGAAAACCTGTCTGAGCTGACACAGCAGGAGCGTGTTGCCTTCGAGAAGCAGGGCATCTGTTCAACGATTCTCTTTGGTTTTTATAGAAACGGTAAATTCGGAGTGATGATTGGATTTGATGATTGCAAGGTAAACCGTAGGTTTTCGGACGAACTCATTTACGAGCTGCAAACTTTTGCCGAGCTGTTAGAGGACTTCATATACAACCACCCACAGGCAACCGAAGCGGACGAATAAATAAATATTCCGACCAGTTAATAAGGCTCTACACTCACCTACATAAATTTAAGGAGCGTTAGTGAAATGGGCGAAATAATCAAGCAGAAATTTGAGCAAACCATCATGGTAATCGACGACACACCCGCCAATCTTAAACTGCTTCAAGAGATACTAAAAACCCTGGGATACAAAACTGCCTTGTTTACCTCTGGTCTTGATGCGATAGAAGCTCTGGAAGCGGTATCACCCGCACTGATACTGCTGGATATCTCCATGCCCGAAATGAGCGGTTATGAGGTGTGCAGAACCATAAAGAAGATGCCGATGACGGCTAAAACACCTGTAATATTCATATCCGCCCTAAGCGAGATACACAGTAAGATAGAGGCGTTTGAGTCGGGCGGCGTTGACTATATTATTAAACCCTTTGAGATGGATGAGATAAAGATTCGTATAGACAATCATCTGAAGATTGCTTCCTTACAAAGAGAGATCGAGACCATGAACGATATGCTGGAGCAGCGTGTCCGGGAGCAGGTTGAGGAGATTATTACAACCAACAGGAAGCTTTTGGTCACCCAGCAGGCAATAATTACATCATTGGCACAGCTTTCGGAGCTGCGCGACAACGATACAGGTAATCATCTGGAACGAGTGTGCGGATACTGCGAGATTATTGCAGCACAGCTGGCGCAGAGCGATAAGTATAAGGATGTTATAGACGATAAGTTTGTCAATAATCTAAGATCGGTTTCGGCCCTGCATGATATTGGAAAGGTTGGTATTGAGGACAAGATTCTCTTAAAGCCTGCAAAGCTTACAGAGGATGAATATGAGATAATGAAAACCCACACCACCATTGGTGCCAGAACGGTGGAGCGCATAAAGCAGCGTCTGGGGGACGATCCGTTTATTGTCATGGGGCATGAGGTTGTGCTTTCTCATCATGAGAAGTGGAATGGTACTGGTTACCCGCGAGGGCTAAAGGGAGAGGAGATTCCCATATCCGCACAGATTATGGCGATTGCCGATGTTTATGACGCGCTTATTTCCAAACGTCCTTATAAGAAGCCGTTTGATAAGAAGATGGCGTTTCAGATTATATCGGACGGAGCGGGAGAGCAGTTTTCCCCCGATGTAGTAGAAGCGTTTAAGGAAGCTTTCTACAGACTGTAGAGATACAACACACAATATTGAATGAAGAATATTGCTGTCCGGAGGTAATGGAGGAGCAATGAAATCACTAAGACACCAGATAGTTAACTCTATAGTCGTTTCAACCTTGGTTTTGATGATTCCCATAATGATATTCTCGTTTTTTCTGAATACAGTGAATATAATCGGCACCATTAAGCTGCAGCACTCATTGGAAAATGAGATGGTCACACAGGCGGTAAACTCGAAGCTTAGGGAGTATACAGCTCTGATTGAGGGGCTGGCTTTCTCCGAGCACACGATAAGCGTTCTGTCTGCTCTTGAGAAGGGGTATACCCACGAGAGCGGCAAACCGCTCTACAACGATGTTGAAAAAGTATTATCTACACTAAATCAATACATTAATAGTGCTGTAATCAAGCCTACAAACAGTATATATATAGTTGATTTAGATTCCAGGTATGTTTTCACCTCAAGGGATTATCTGACCAAAATATCTGAACAAGAGCTAAATAATCCTTATTATGATTTATTTTATAATGGCTCGACGGGTGCGCAACTCATACCTATATATAAGGATATAAGCACCGATGTCCCCGCTTGCACATTGACTATTCCGGTGTTTAATGAAGGAAAGCTTCTGGGGATTATGGGTGCGGTTATACAGCTTGATGAGCTCATGGCAGAGGTCATGGCGCTTACAGTGTCAAGCGGTGGCAATATAGAAGTAGACAGTACCATGCTTATAGCACCCGAACCGATAAGCGATGTATATTTAAAACAGAGCAGGCATCTAATTATTAACTCATATAACAACATGGATTTTAATGATTTGTCCGACAACACCGATGCTTCCGTGCTTGTCCATGGCGGGCAGTCAAGCGGCACGTTTCATATAGGTGAATCCAACTTCTGGGGACGGATAGGGAGAATCGATTTTACCGGCTGGTATATCGTCAGCTATACTAACATAGGTTCGATAGTCGTAATGATAGTGTGGCGGATAATGCTTATCTTCCTGTTTTTTTCCCTGCTTTTGGTATTGTTCTTCTATTTTATCAGCAAATATGTCACGAATACGACGATGCCCATTACAAAGCTCAAGACCATCGTCGAGAATCTGCGTCAAAACCAGCCGGTGGTACGCCCAGACGGTAAGGACGAGGTGTCGGCGGCGGCGAGAAAGCTCATTGACCACACCCACTACAATAACGAGTTTTTCTGCGATATTATCTCTCTAGTGTCCAAGATATCACACGGATACTTTTTTGAACGCCTTTCAACAGAGAAGTATGTCGATCAACAGCAGAATCTTCCGCTTTCGTTAAACCTCATGATGGATACACTGTGTGAGATTCTGGATGATCTGCCTGTGGGTATTTCCATAGTAAACGAGCAGCATGAGATTGTGTTTATGAACAAGTATGTCCGTCTGCGCTCGGGGACAACCATGAAGGATGTTCTAAGCGGACTAAAGCTTGAAAACTGGGACGCGACTACCGGGCTAAAGGAAGTGATAATCGATTCCTTAAACCGCAGTACCTCGGTTGAGGGTGAGTTCAAGTCCATGATGGGTATGAGCGACCAGAACCACTACTATAAGCTTGTATCGGTGATTCGTCATATAGCAGAGCGCGGTGAAAAGGTTGCCATACAGATATACAACGACCAGACAGAGCTTTATGAACTAAAAAGCGAGTCGGACTCTGCAAATGTGGCAAAGAGCCAGTTTATTTCAAGTATGAGCCACGAGATACGCACACCCATGAATGCTATCCTCGGATACTGCCAGATTCTTCAAGAGAGCAAGAATATATGTGAGGAGGACAAAAAGCACCTCGTCACGATTAAAAAGAGCGGCGACCATCTGCTTATGCTCATCAATGATATCCTCGATATGTCAAAAATTGAAGCGGGCAGAATTGAAATAGCCAATACAAATTTCAGCTTAGTTTCGCTGATAGCGGACATATCAAGCATTTTTGCATTACAGCTTTCCAAAAACGGTGTGCTGCAGCAGATAAAGTTCCTAACAAATATTCCAACTTATATAGAAAGTGATCAGGCAAAGGTCAGACAGGTGCTTTTCAATGTGCTGGGCAATGCCGCAAAGTTTACGCAAAAGGGAATGATTTCTGTCCTTGTCAGCTGTCAGCCGGAGCAAGATAGCGCGAATAAGGATCAGCTGCGCTTTACTATTGATATCAGCGATACGGGAGACGGTATAGCCCCCGACGAGTTTGAAAAGGTATTCACTACATTTGAACAGACGGTCACGGGCAGAAAGAAGTCCGGGGGAACAGGGCTTGGGATGCCGATTAGCCGGGCATTTGCACGTCTTTTAGGCGGGGACTTAATAGTTCTCGAAAGCGAGCTGAAAAAGGGTACGACATTCCGGTTTACCTTTGTCGCCACAAAGGCCAGTGACGGTTACATAGCGGCAGAGGAGGTGCAGATAGAGGAAAACTATACGAATATTACAGGGATAACTGCTCCGTGTATCGTGCTTGTTGCGGATGATGTGGAGAGCAACCGGGATATAGTAAGAGAATTTCTGGAGCCTTTAGGCTTTAAGCTTCATTTTGCAGAAAAT
>CAYSTR010000264.1:0-4595 GCA_964433745.1 uncultured Oscillospiraceae bacterium
AATATTCGCCTTGATGACACCTGTAATAACATCTACAGACGGACGCTGTGTAGCTATGACAAGGTGCATTCCCGCCGCTCTTGCCATCTGCGCCAAGCGGCATATAGAGTCCTCCACCTCATTGGGTGCTGCCATCATAAGGTCAGCCAGCTCGTCTATGATAATGACAATCTGCGGAAGTTTTATGATATGTTCCTTATGTTTGGCAAGAGCATTGTATCCCGCCAGGTCACGCACAGAGTTTTCCGCAAACAGCTTGTAGCGGTCGAGCATCTCATGCACCGCCCACGAAAGAGCACCTGCCGCTTTCTTGGGGTCGGTCACGACAGGGACAAGCAGATGGGGGATACCGTTATATATTCCCAGCTCCACGACCTTGGGGTCAACCATCAAAAGACGCACATCATCCGGAGAGGATTTGTATAAAAGGCTTATGATTATCGAATTAATACAGACGGATTTACCCGAACCGGTAGATCCCGCTATGAGCATATGGGGCATTCTGGATAGATCCGCGACTGTGACCGTACCGGAAATATCCTTACCCAAAGCGGCAGTCAGCCCGGATTTTGCGCTTACGAATGTGTGAGAGTCGATTATCTCGCGAATACTGACCATGCTGACAATCCTGTTGGGCACCTCAATACCCACAGCCGCCTTATTGGGTATCGGAGCCTCAATACGCACACCTGCCGTAGCAAGATTGAGCGCAATATCATCCGACAGGCTGGTTATCTTGCTTATCTTCACACCGACAGACGGTTGCAGCTCGTAGCGCGTGACGGCAGGGCCGCGGGAAATATCAATGACACGGGTCTGTACCCCAAAGCTTTTTAGCGTGTCCACCAATAGTGTGGCGTTTTGCTTTAGCTCCTCGGTCATGTCCTCGGTGTTGGGCAGAGCTGCTTCCTGTAATAGAGTAACAGGGGGGTAGGCGTATCCCTGCTCCACACGAATCTCTAGGGGTTTTGTGATAACTGGCTGGGGTTGTTGTTCCTTAATAGGTATAATCTCTGCGATAGGGGTGCTGTCTGCTTCATCCTCGGAGAACAGTACATCCAGAATATTATTTTGCAGCTTGGGTTTCTTTTCCATGACGTTGGAGAACAGCTCACTGGTATCATCAGAGGGTGTCTCCACAAAAACAGGATGATCGGGCAGCTCGTCCGGGATTGCTTCATTTAGCTCTCTTAATGCCGCTTCGGCGGCTATGCGCTCTATCTCTTTTTTATTCTTGCCGGACGGCTTTTTATCATGATCCAATGGGATATCTATATTGAAACGGTTTGCCTTATGTTCGGTGCGCTCGTTATATACCTGTTCTAGCCTTTTTACCGGTCTTACAAAAGCAGAGAATAAATCGAACAGTCCTTTACCGGTCATGAGCATGATAAATACAAAGAGAAGAATTATTACTGTAATCTTCGCGCCAATATCGCCCAGCAGAGCCGTCAGCGGCCATGCCACAAGAAAGGACATGACCCCGCCGCCCTTTAGGGCGACACCGTTCTCGTAGGTCTGTCTGACTATCTCAAAAAACGCAAGTCCTTCAGTAGCGGCGGCGGCAAATATCTCCAGTGCGCCGCTGAAAAGAGCTACCAGAGCCAGAGCCTCAAATATGCGTATCTTGACGGACACCCTTCCGCCTTTTGCAAGCTTTATGGCTATGTAGATAACAAAGGGTGACAAAAGGAAGCCGCACGCGCCAAACAGACCGAACAACAGCTCGTTCATATAAAGCCATGCGTTGCTTCCCTTGATTATAGAGACGAAAAACAGAAATATCCCGCCTGCAAACAGAAGAATGGACCAGTACTGCATATTATTGTCCGCTTCGGTTTTTTTACCTGTCTTTTTTCTTGTACGTGCCGCCATTTGTGCCTCCTTGGTGGGGTCTTTATTCTATTTGATAAATCCTAATACAATAGACACTACACCTAAAACGAGGGTATAATATCCGAACCATTTGAGCTTATCCGATTTAACAAGCCAGCGCACAAGCTTAATCGCCGCAAATCCCGCAATCGCCGCCACAAGCATACCGACGATTACATTGACTAGATTCATATCGCCGCTATCCTTGATAAGCTTTACTGTTTCGAGCACATTAGCACCCAGTACAGCGGGGATACCCATTATAAATGAGAAGGAGACGGCATACTCCTTACTAAGCCCTGCTAAAAGCCCGGTCGATATTGTAGCACCCGAACGGGACACACCCGGCAGCAGTGCAACACCCTGTGCCGCTCCTACTAATAGTGCATCGGGGATTGTCATGTTTGCGGCTGTCTTAGAACCCTTTCCCAGACGGTCAGCGAGCAGTAAAAGAGCGGCGGTGATTAGAAAGTTTATACCTATGGGTAAAATGTTGCCGCTTGTAGCGATACCCTCAAAGAAATCCTTAAACGGAAGAAAGAGAAGTAGTGGGATAAACGAGACAATAAGCAGAATAATCATACGGCGCAGAGGGGAGAGAGGACCTTTTTTAAGTCTGCCGGAAAGAAGCTCGGAAAGCCAGACAAACACCTCTCGAATGAGATCAAATATTGTTTTATAGAAAGCAAAAAACACCGCAAGCAGTGTGCCGAAGTGAAGAAAAACCGTCAGCGAAAGTCCCGTTTCACCAGAACTGCCCGTGAAGTACTGATAGAGTGCCAGGTGTCCGGAGCTTGAAATAGGCAGAAACTCTGTCAGCCCTTGGAGAATACCTTGAATAATAGCATCAAGCATGAATATCTCCCTTTCGTATGTATAAGGGCGGTATGAAGCCGCCCTAAAGCTTATTCCTGTGTCTCTTTTTGTTCCTCGTTTTCGGGAGCGGGTTTTGTTTTATCTATCATGTCACTTAAACATCCCAGGGCATCCTTTAGACTGCCCAGTTCGTCAATAAGCCCCTCGGCTACGGCATCCTCGCCGCTCAAGGTCGTGCCCACATCCATGACCAGCTCGGTTGTCTGCATCATAAGCTCCTTGAAGCGCTCGGGCTTCATGCGGGAGTTTGCGCATACAAAGCTGGAAATGCGTTCCTGCATACGGTCAAAATAGTAAAAGGTTTGTGGAACACCTAGAACAAGTCCGTTCATGCGCACAGGATGAACCGTCATGGTCGCGCTGGGTGCAATAAAGGAATACTTTGCGCTGACTGCAAGGGGTACACCAATCGAGTGCCCGCCCCCTAATACCAGTGAGACGGTGGGTTTTTTCATTCCCGATATAAGCTCTGCTATGGCAAGTCCCGCTTCCACATCCCCGCCGACTGTGTTGAGGATTATTAATAGACCATCAATCTCGGTGGATTCTTCAATGGATACGAGCTTTGGGATAATGTGCTCATACTTTGTGGTCTTATTTTGAGCAGGCAGGATATAGTGCCCCTCAATCTGCCCTATAATGGTGATGCAGTGTATGGCGTTTTTGCCCTGTGTCGTAACTGATGCGGTTTTTTCTATATTGTCCTCCGGCTCTGAGCTCTCATTCGCCGGCTGTTCTTCACTCATTGTGACTTCGGGCTTCCTTAGTACCTCATCCATTCGCTTGCTCCTTAGATTTTATTCTTAAATCTAGTTTACGCAAGCATACCTATATTTATTATAGCATTAATTATGGCAGTGTCAATATATGAATCTACCGCCATTCCAGAATCCTTCCTAGAAAACGCTTTAGCTCGGTGCTTTTTGGTGTTTCAAAAAATGAACGGCTGTCGGCATATTCCAGTATTTTTCCTTCACATAAAAACATAGCCTTGTCCGTGGCATGGCGGGCAAACCCCATCTCGTGAGTCACAATTATAAAATTAATACCGTCACCTTTCAGCTCATTTACCATGTCGAGAACCTCAGTGGTATATTCGGGGTCGAGCGCACTTGTGGGCTCGTCTAAAAGCAAGAGCTGGGGACGCGGAGCTATTGCCCTTGCAATGGCAATACGCTGCCGCTGTCCTCCCGATAGCTGTCCGGGACGCTTATGACGGTCATCCGACAGACCGAAGCGAGATAAAAGCTCATCCGCACGTTCATGTGCCTGTTCCTCACTTTTACCGTGAACCTTTATAAGCGGAACGACAATGTTTTGCAGTGCTGTCATATGTGAGAACAGACCGCTGTGCTGAAACACAAAACCCAATGTCTTGCGGTATTCTGCGTTACCGCGGGCGGGAATACCGTTTAACAGTACTTCCCCAGTTGTCGGGGTAAGAAGTCCGCCGATTATACGAAGCAGTGTGGATTTGCCGTCCCCAGAAGGCCCTATAATGGCGAGGGTGGCGAACTCGTCCGAGAAAGTAATATCTCTTAGTACTTCCTTGCCCTCGTCAAAGCTTTTGGACAGTGAGTTTATGTCAAGTCTCATATCTGTACCTCCGTTCGAGCGCAGAGCTTGCCAAAGAGATGGGCAGTGTGAGCGTGAGGTACAAAACTCCGAGCAGAAGATAGCATTCAAACATCTTGAAATTCATTGCAGTAATTTCACGTATAGTCTGGGTCAGCTCTATAACAGAAATCATGGATAACAGTGAGGAGTCCTTTATTATGGATGCAAACTGACCTGTCAGTGCGGGGAGGGTGCGGGCGATTAGCTGCGGCAGGATGACATATCGA
>CAYSTR010000265.1:0-4588 GCA_964433745.1 uncultured Oscillospiraceae bacterium
AGTGAATCTTGCACTTCAATGAGCGACTGCCTGAAAAACTCATTTGATGTAACATATAGCGCGCCATCACTGGTATCCAGTGCTTCAAGTAAATTTTTGCAGAGTACGTTAATGCTGTCCGGTCGATATGTAAGTAGATTAAAGCGGCTAAGAAGCGGGCTGAAAGCAATTTCCTCCAGCTTGTATGCTGATTTTGCAAGCATTAGTGTCAAATAGACGGGCATCACCTCGTCATTGGTGATGCTCATGGTTTTGCAATGTTTTTCATATAGTTCATAGTTTTTATCTGCTAAATCTTTGGGGTATAAAACACAGCCTTTTAGAAAATTACGCATGATATCTTGTTTTATACTGCGTATTACATCACCGCTTCCAAACACATGCTCGGATAGTTTCGCAAGTGCCCGATCTTGATCCCCAAACTTTACGAGTAAATATCCGTATATCAGATGGTTTGTCGGGTCAGCTTGTAAAGCTTTAAGCATAAGAGTTAAAGCCTCTTTCGATTGTGAGTCCTCCATGTTATAATATTCATTCAAATATGTTTCGGCCGCCTGTCCAGGGTTATTGTCGGCAAAATAAGTCTCGCCCAGATAATCGTTGACACAGCACAAAAAGCCATCAATTACGGCTTCAAACATACGCTCTGCGCCTAAGAAAAGCTCGCTTTTCACGTCTTTATCGAAATAGATACTTTTTGCGGTTTTCTCAAAAAGCAGTTCCCAATCTGCAACAGTGTAATTATACCGATCTCTATTACTGCTGGCAACACGCTGATTATGCTTTTGTATGAGATCGTTATAACGATTCATAACACGATTATGATGGGGTAACCATGCCTTGCCGCCGCTGTAAAAGCGCATGTATTTTCCAGGCGTCATAACTATACCCGCTTGATTGAGCAGATTGAGAAAGTCTTTTATAAACGGCGTGTAAAGCTACTCCAAGTCCTCTCAATACCATTCTAGGGCTTTAACAATGCCGTCGCGACGATTGTAGCACTTCTCATATTCCTTAACCAGAGAGGCATATTTTTCTCGTATGGTATTCAAAAACCCATAACGCAATGTTCCGCCGCTTATAAAAACCTCTTGACCATACAGCACCGCTGATATATCTCCGGCGGTGTGCAAGACTTCGTCCAGCCTCGCCTTGATGGCGCTATTTTCTTTTGCACAAAACTCATCAAGGTCAAAATTCAGCTCGATATTTTTCACAGATGCTGTAACTAGTGCCGCCGAGGGATAAAAAGAAACGGGGCCTCTCAAAAGCCGCACATGGTCATAATATACATCGTCATCAAAACCATCAGAATCATAATATACACGAATACGGCCCTTTGGGGTTTGTTCCAAAACACGGCAATCAACATAGTCCCCTCTAAACTTACATTCTGATTGCAGGTTTTGAAGACCCCAGCTTAGATTTACTATATCGTTTAGCGGAACCCACTCCGTCACATTACTGGGCGCGGCTAACCTTTTTGATGGTTTGATACAGTTTGCCATAAAAGTGATTTTGCCGTATAGGTCATTGATTTCGGTAATAACGCCATTGTAGTAAAAACCGTCAGAAAAGCGTGCCGCACACTCTTCTCCTAACTTAATATCAAATTTTCGGGCGTTTTGCTCCAGTGTAAACATGGGAATCAGTCCTCCATTTTTGGCAAGGCTTTCGGAAAACATCCCCGGGTATTATGTTGCTATGGATCTTCCGCATGGACAGGTTGAACCTTTTACCATACTGGCACCACAGTGGGGACACATAATGCTGCTTTGCGATTCACGAGTGCTTGATGAAATGATGCTGCCTGCACCACCAAAGAACAGCGCTAATGCGGCAATCACGCCGATAAGAATAGCAAATGGAAAGAAAACCACAATGCCGAAAATATACAGCAAAATGATTGCCACTTGACGAAGCACAAGCAGCGGAAACCCCAATCCTCCACGAATGATTAGATAAAGCAGAGGGCCTCCAATAAGCGGCACCATTACCCACACAGCAAAGGGCGGCCATGCAAAATAACTGACAGATATAGGTGTCAGTGCGGCAGCAATGTAACAAAGCCAATGCCAAAAGGGGAATGGCTCAAACCCGTATCGGTCCTCTGCGCTATCTTCCATCAAAAACTTTAATAATTTTGCTAACTTGTAATACTTTAGCGCCAAGAACACATAAAGCCCCAACCAAAACACAACAAGTAAGAAATTGTGCCACCAGGCATGGTCATCAGTGACTTTAATAAAATCGGGAAGAAATTTAACCGTAAAAGCATAAGAGTAAAACACCACATATATACACTGGGTGCCAAACCATGAAACCCAATCGAAAAGATCCTTGAGCAGTTGCAAGCTCACACCTCCCATGCTGAAAAAACCATATCATTTTATGGCGCCAAGTCTTCATCTTCTGAGTGTTTATAGCGGACAACGGTGTACTTTTTACCTCCTGTGCCACTTGTCAGAAGTCCCCCAAACATCCCGCCGGCAACATTGAGCAAAACCAAAACCATCACATATCCAATGAAAAGATACCCCGCCGTGACACAGTAGATATAGAGTAACGGGATATTGATAAGCGTATAACCAATATGTTTGGTTTTAATCAGACACCAGAGTGTGGCGAGTATTATCCCCGGTGCGCCGATTAGCGCTGTCCACATCAACACCTCTGAAAGGACTTCCGAATACAGCGGTGTATGAAACCCAAAGTTTTGAACCGCATGGGTAATAAAATAACAGAAAATTGCCAAATTCGCCGGAAAGCCAATCAGCTTGAAGCCATATTTATAGAATAGCTTATCGCGGTATGGCGCAAACAATTTCCGGTATATGATAATAACTATTATCACAACAACCAAAAGCATAACAAGGCGTATGGCAATAGCAGGGCCCATGTTATCAAAATTGACCTCTATGGTCACAATAGTCTCTTTCATCATCGCTCTCCTCTATACATTAATATCACTCTTTATGGAATAAATCACCTGCTGACATTGTGCCGATTGCGCTGGATTTCAAGCGAATTGTGCCATCACTGATGATTTCAAACGCCATCGGCCACTGGCCGAATTCACTGCCTGACTCAATATTTTCTACATTCAAATAGATAATTTCGTTTTCAATATGAAAATCACCTTCAAGGAGCATCATGTATTCATACATATTTGTTATCCATACAAATGTTAGGTCACTGAACAAAACCAATTCATTCTGAAACTCGGGTTCTAAATTTTCATTCCGGGTTATATAATACCCGAACATATCTACATAGAGCTCGGCTTCTTTCTTGGTGATTACATATCCCTTCCTGTTGTCTTGGTCGGCATAGGTCGCAGGATCTGATTTGTACATCCCCTCTTCACTCATATAATCTTGCAGTAATAGGGTTTTTGGGTTCGTGACAGTTACTAGAATGTAGAAATAGTGCGTGTCTTTATATTCATTATTCAAGTCAGATTGGCCCGAATCTTCGTCTGTCTCTGATTCATCATTTTGCTCATGCTGGTCCTCTTGTTTGGTCTCATCATCTTGATCCTCTTGCTGGGTGTTATCATCTGGATCCTCTTGTTGGGTGTTATCATCTGGATCCTCTTGTGGGGTGTCGTCATCTTGATTGTCTTGCTCTTGTTCAGCTGATGGCGTGGTTTCAATGGACGAAGAAACCGCCTGGCTTTGGGAGTTCGATGAAGCATCTACGGCGTGTGACAAACTTGGCGAAAGAAACTTGAGCAAAGTCTCATTCCCCTGGTACCAGATAAAGCAAAATGCGCCGACTGACAGCCCAAGCAATGTTAATACAACAATCATTACGGGTTTTTTGCGGCGTGGCTTGGCTGTTTTGCTATGACTGGCCACGGTGGTCTTGTCTGCCGTTTTTCGTGGCTTGACTGTGCTTGTTTCCGGCTGGGCATAGAATATTTTTTGTAAATCACCCGTGGCCGGATAAAAATAGGTATACCATGTTCCACTTGCAGCTGTGGCGGGATCGACTCCCAGTTCCGCTTTATAATAAACCCCGCTGGCGGGATCGTATATAAAGTCCTTAGGAATTTGAATGGCCGGTTGTTGCACTAAAACCGGCTCCGGTTCGGGTTGCGGTGCAAATGCTAAAACATCTTCCGGCTCTGGCACAACGGCTACTTCCGGTTCAGCCATGGGTTCAGGAGTGGGTTCGGTTTCCTCTTTTTCAGCGGGCTTTTGTTCGAGCTGGAAACCCGGTTCTTCCGCGGGATAAGAAACCTGCTGATACTCTCCACTTTGGGGGTCAAACCATGTTACCCACTGCACAGGTTTACCGCTATTTGGGTCATTCCATGTTTGGGATTGATAGTAAAACCCACTGGAGGGGTCTATCTGAAAACCCTCCGGCGCTGAGTATTTTGTTACAACCGCACCGCAAAGATTGCAAAACCGTGCCTCATCGGGTAAATGGTTGTGACAGTTAGGACAGTTCATAACACCGTCTCCTTACTTTTGCTTAATATCCTCAAGTGATATGGGCTTTTCCAAAATTTCCCGAACAGGCTCGCGCATTCCTCGTTCAATGGAAAAAATCATCTTTACCCGCTCAACAATCTTTTCAA
>CAYSTR010000266.1:0-4584 GCA_964433745.1 uncultured Oscillospiraceae bacterium
CAAAGCACGTGAGCCGCCGCACACGACAGCATTCACATTTCCTAAAAGCCGCTCAAAGGTCACGTCAAAAAGCCACGAGGTGTCCTTGTTCTCGGTGTAGAATACATTGTTTACAAACAAAACCACCGTCTTTTCCCCCGGACAGGAGAGCGTATAGGCGATAGACTGGTCGAGCGAGACCGAGTTTTGCTTCGTGAGAATGAGTGTGGCTTCGCGCCCGGCAACCGAAAACCTCTCGTATCGCTCCTTTGCCACGGCAAAGCTCTCACACGCCCGCAAAACCTTGTCAAGACCGGCGGATGTGTCCGCAGATTTATATGAGGAGCACACAGCGGCAGCCGCGGCGGTCGTATTTATAAAGTGGTAGACAGCATTAAAGCTAAGACGCAGAGGATGTCCGTTTATCGTGAAGCTGCCGTCCTCAAAGCTTACATTCTCCGCCTTATAGTCGGCGGCGGGGGACGAGAAGCCGCATTCGCAGGAGAACGAGCCAATATGGTTGTAGTGGCAGAAATCGTAGTGCAGCGGTGCAAAGCAGAGCGGGCAGACCTTCGCATCATGGGTGAGGTGGGGGGGCGTGTCGTATGAGCGGGAGGTCTTATCCATTAAAAAGTAGACGCGCGGGTTTTTGTCCGTCCCCAGGCGCTGTGAAATGGGGTCGTGTGCGTTCTGGACTAATATAGTGCCGGGCTTTATTGCCTCATTTAGCTTATCAAATACTAAGTCGGGATGACCGTTGCGCGTGACCTGGTCGCGGACTAGGTTGAGAATGACAAACACGTCCGGGGTCATGTCGCGGAAGATAAACCGTGCCCAACGCTCGTCCACCTCCAGAACAATGTAGTCCTGCGGCAGCTCGCCGTTCATGCGGCAGAACGAGAGAAGCGATGTAGCAACGCCCGAGGTGAGATTCGCCCCCTCGCGGTTGTTCACGACGGTGTGTCCCAGTTCCCGCAGTATGTGTGCTATAAGGTTGGATGTGGTAGTCTTGCCGTTTGAGCCGGTCACGGCTATAATCTTCCCTTTTATGGTAAGACGTTTAAAAAGCCCCGGACAAAGTTTAAGCGCGACCTTACCGGGCAGATCTGTGGCTCGTCCGAACCATCCGCCAATAAGACCGAGCATACGGCTTAATATTATTATAAGGAATATCGGCATGAGAAGTCCTTTCTTGCGGTGTTTATATAAAACTTATTATTGACAAAAATGTAAAAGATGATATAATAAAAGTAAAGAGGGCAAGCGCAGGCTAGACGCTAGTTCCTCAATTAGGAATTTCTACGAGAAACTAACCGCACACTTTGGTTGAGGGGGCGGTTAGTTTTTTATTGCTAATATTATACATAACACTAATAATGTTATAATTGTAAACATTGTTATGTAATCCATAAGCTCACCTCCTTTTAAAGGAGGAACCGCCCTACCCTATCGCTTTGCCCTCTTTTAAAGAATAGCATATATAATGAAAAAATGCAAGCAAAAATGAAAAGTTCCGCTTGACAAAAGCGGAAAAAATCATATAATAAAAGTAAAGAGGACACGGCGCAGGTTAGACGCTAGTTCCTTATAATACGTTTAAGTAAAAAACTAACCGCGCACTTGTCGAGAGAGCGGTTAGTTTTTTATTGCTATGATTATGCACAGTAACAAATCAAATATTGTTTTAAAAAGGTGTATATACATCGATTGTTACATATCTATTACACGGCTGAAAAAATAAAATAAAAATATTATAAAAAAGTATTGACAAAACGGTTACATTGTGATATTATGGTAACAGAACAAGTAACTGGCAAAAACAAAGGGGCAGAAACGGCAGACAAGAGCCCATTTGTAACCGTATTTTCAGTAACTCCCGAATAATTACAAAAAAATATCAAAAAGGTATTGACAAAGTTAATTTTCGGTGTTATTATAGTTTACGGATAATCCAGTACTTGGAAACAAAGCCATAGCTTGGATTAATCCAAGAATTTAAAAGGAGGAAATATCTCATGAAGAAAACCCTAGCAATCCTGCTGGCTGTATGTCTGGTTATCGGTCTGACCACAACAGCTTTCGCAAGCGTATCTGTTACCCCGACTTCAATCACCCCTGGTTCTTCCACAACTACTATTAACAACGTTCTGTTAAAGGTAGGCGGTTCTGCAACATTTCGTATCTCGATGAGCGCTGCTGGCGATTATTTCGAGCTTCCGACATGTAATGGTAATTTTTCGCTTACTCCCTTTTTAGTAAGCGCAAACGCTGTTGCTTATGTTGACGGCGGCGCTGTAAAAGGTTACTATGCCGATTCTGCTAATGCTTATGTAGATTTTACAGTTTCTGTAAATCCTATCGGCACAGCTCCTGTTAAAGAAAACTATCTGATTATGTGGAAAACAGGCACAGTTACTTCTCAGTACACTCCGACTGGTTCTGCTTTCACAACAGCTCTGTCTACTGTTAACGATAACAGAACAGCTCTTGCTATAAATGCAGCACCGGTATACGGTGAAGCTGTAGCAACTGCTATGAAGAGCTACGCTGCTGCTGGTTTCAGTGCTTTTACTCTTAATGTAAAGCACCCTACAACCACAAACAGCACAACTGTTAAGGTTCTGAATGCTGGTACAGATGCTACTGACAAGTCAACTGCTGGTACTGGTTATGCTACTAACATTGCTGGACAGACATGGGAAACTGCTCTTGCTTACAGCTTAGTAAGCATCAGCGAGACAGAGTATAATGCACTTCCTGCAACTACTACAGTTTCCGCTGTTAACACAACCGCTGGTACTGCTGATACCGCACTCGCTACAGCTGCTGGTAACGGAACAGGTACAAAGTGGGAGCAGACAATTACTGTAGGTAAGGATGCATATGCTAAGACAACTGCTCCTGGCGCATTAACAACACAGCCCAATATCGTTCTGACCTATGCAGCAGCTGACGCTGCTACAGGCAACATCTCTGCTGAGATGATAGTTGCTGTTGCTCAGGCTCTTCAGCTCAACAAGAGCACTGTTGAGATCGATGAGAGAACAGGCTATACAACAACTGTAAACCTAAATAAGGCTGATTTTGAAGCTGCTTGGGGTCTTGCTGTTCTCAACAGCGGCAATGAGTGGAACGCAGCCGGCACAACCCTTTCTGTTAAGGGTCACAACACCTACAAGCTGACAGCTGCTGACTACAACTACTTCATCAAGAACAACCCCATCGGCAAGGACTTCCTGGTTAAGCTTGACGAAGGCGAGTGGAGAGTTGCTGATCTGGCTATGGGTTATGACATCGGCACATCTGAGTATGTATTCTCTGTAACAGTTGGCGCACCGAAGCTCAACGGCGCTTCTGCTGAGTTCACATGGACTCGCGTTGCTAGAGTTTCCACAGACAACAACAGACCTTATGTATTCAACCTAGGCACAGCTATCAACAAGTTCCCCGCTGACCTGAACCTCTATGTATATCCGTCTTGGGTAGGCGCATATGGTCACTCTAACCTCAACCTCTATGAGTTTGTTGTTAAGTCCATCTGCAACCACACAGACTGCGCAATCCTGAGCCACTATGACGATACAGCTACTCTTATCCAGAGCGGTCTGAAGCTTCCGGATACAAGAGAAACAAGACTGGTTGTTAAGATTCCTGTAACTACTGGCTCACGCGTATACTTCCTGTCCAACAAGCTCATTGGCGGCGGCACAGTTTCCTCCGACAATAAGGATGCTAACCCGAACACAGGTGCAAATGACGTTGTAAGCGTTGCTGTTGCTTTCGCAGTAGTATCTCTCGCAGCTGCTGGCGCATTCGCGTTCAAGAAGGCTTCCAAATAAGCTTGTCCTAATAGGATAATTGGGGAGCAATCCCCTACATAGACAAAGCCCCCGGTAGACCGACCGGGGGCTTTGTTTTTGCGGTATTTATGCTTGACAAAGGTGAGTTAGTGTGTTAATATAAAAGTGAAGAGAGCAGCGTAGGTAATACGCTAGTTCCTGAAGATGTTATTCTATAGGAAAGCTAGTCGCTACCGTTGCAAGGGGGACGACTAGTTTTTTATTGCAATTATAATAAACAAGAGAAGCGGGGTATTAACCTCGCTTCTCTTGTGTTAGGCGGAAATATCTGCTTGACAAAAGTGAATTAGTGTGTTAATATAAAAATATAGAGGGCGGCGTTGGTTAGACGCTAGTTCCTCAAGATGGTTTTTGCAATGAGAAAACTAGTCGCGACCTTTGCGGGGTGGGCGACTAGTTTTTTATTACGATAAGTATACATAATATTAAAAGTAAAATAATAGAAAACATAATTATGTATTTCATTCGCTCACCTCCTTTGCAGGAGAAACTAGTGCCTACCCTTTGCCGACCCTCTGATTATATCATATCATAAATAATCTAAATGTCAAGAAAATTCGATAAAATCAGTCAAACTCACCGTTTAGAAAACGGCGTCCGACTGTAGTAATACCTCGAATCTCATACCGTCCGACAATGTGCTGGATAAGCGCATACCCACGGAAAGCGCACTGACGGACAGCTCGCTCTAGCTGCTTATGATTGTACCTGCTTCCCAGTTCCAGACATATATAGCCTTCTTTAG
>CAYSTR010000267.1:0-4564 GCA_964433745.1 uncultured Oscillospiraceae bacterium
AGTATACCCACTCCTGAGTTTCTTTATTTCCCATGCGTAATGAACTTATATTTGTTTTCTTGTCAAAAACTATTACACATTACCGAACCTTGTAGCAAACACTCTACTTATCAGGCCATATAGGGAACAATATAGCATTCCTCAATCATTTCTAACCACTGATAAAGCAAGTCGGAGTTGGGGATTGCAAGCAAAATCCGATTACGTCCCTCATACCATTTTTGCACTATAACAAGCATCGCTTCGTGACTTTTCCCCATACCGGCTTCGTCACAAAAGATAACGCCTTTTTGATATGGCGAACGCAATGCAAAGTTAGCAGCAGCAATCTGAAACGGATATACCTTTATATCGGAGGACGCAAAAACAGGCAGCAGTTTCTCATCGTCTGCCATGCTTTCCAACACACGAGCCGTGTAAAATGCGTGGAATGGTGTTTGTTGCATAGTACGTCCTCCTTTCGGATTAAGTATTTAGTCTATTCTGCTTGAGATTTAACATTGTTTATCTTGCGTGGGTCTGTAGGTTTCGTTGTGTTTATCGGTATGAGCCAAACCCCGCTCATCTTAACAGCACCATCTATTCTGCCGGTTTCGCAATACTTATGAACGCGGCGTTGTGATACGCCCCACTTTTCTGCGGCATCTCTTGGCGACATATAGTCCAAATAATCACCCCTGTGTCATTCTATCTTTATGTATAGTATATACGATATTCCGTATATATCCAAGAGGTTTGTGAAAATTCTTTTTATTGATAGACACTAAAAGGCCGAATCATAGTCAAAATAACAAGAAAACATGTATGTAACAAGTCATACTTCATGCTTTCAGTCTGCTTTGATTGTCCCTATAAACGCATTAATAATCACATCATATAGTGAGAACAAGTAACGAAGCGGATAAACGAGTTGTCGGAAAAAATAGATTGGCATTAACCAGAAAATTATGAAAGGGTGATAAAATGCAGATAGGTACTCAAAAGATGGATCAAGTTGATGTGGCCTTAAAGATAAGCGAACAAGGATATTATGAGTATTCGCCGATAAACACAAGCGACACAAGCGAAATTGTCAAATTGAACATTTGGCCAAATGCAGAAATATTATCTGCGGATGACATAGAAACCCTTGTCAAAGGACACAAGTCGCCGGACTGGATAGAATTGCTTCAAGGCCAGAACTTGAAGAAGGCGAAAGCGTCGATTATGAGGATTACGACAAAACGCGAGAGTATTACGGATAGTATCCTCAGTCTGCGATATGTTGACGGGTCAACTGTAGGTGTGCTGAACATAACGAGCTCACAACATATGGACATAGTGCCTATGATGTGCTGTGTACCTGGGCAATATCTGGCAGGCGTGTCTGATTTAAGGTTCCAGCAAATGCGGGTGAACGAGTATTTTCAAAAAGGACAGGGAAACGAATCGCCATGTTTTACAGATGACGCTGTCTGGTGCCGGGTAACATTGTTTAAGAATTCGGAAGGCAAATTATTGGCGAGTCCGTTTGCTGTGAACGTGCTAACGTGTGCGGCGGTTGATTTGACGGCGTTTGCAAAAAATGGCGACGACATAGAGAAAGCCGAAACTATTATGCGAGACCGTATGCGCAAAATGCTGCTCTTGTTGGCCGAAAGAGGTTGCAAACATCTAATACTGCACGCTTCCCAATACAGCAATATAAGCCTACAGCAACTGGAAGATACATGGCTGCATTTGTTCTGCGATGAAGAACTTTGGACCCGGTTCGAGCAGATTGTATTCTCGGTTGGGGTCGAAGGCAACATGCGGATTGCAAAACGACTTATAACAAGGTGTAGCAGGCAGGTAGAAGAAAAGCTAAGACAGTTGAATCTGTCAGCTAATTAAGGGGGAAATAAAATGGCAAAAAAAGAAATTGACCCACGCATAGCAGAGATTCAGGCAGTTAGCCCATGTGACAGGGATGAGTTAATAAACTCTGTCTTATTAGATGTAGAATGGTGTTTTTACGCGGAAAGGGATGTTTTGTAATTTTTATTGGATATGAAGCACTATAAAGAATGGTGCCAATTGTATGGGAGGCTTCTAAAAGAAGCAGAAATGACGTTAGCAAAAATAGATCCTTTAAAACCCTCTGCCGAAGCTTTGGATTTTGTACGCGATCACATTAGGATTAGCAAAGACGCAATAGAAAGGCTCACTCAAGATCATCTATTTGAGAACAAGCAGAGGATATTTGATTTATACGAGCCAACCGTACTCCAGCTACAAAAAGAAATCGAAGAGGAAAAAGAAGCTAAGAAGCAACCGGCTAAGACACCAAAGGCTAAAAAGCAACCGGCTAAGAAGCTTAACTCATTCGATAACGTGTAACAGATGACGAATAAACGCGAGAGGCGGAAGATATTCTTCCCCTCTCTGTAAGGAAGTTCTACTACATCATAATACGAGGAGGAAATAAAAATGGCAATTACGGATGAGGAACGCAAAAAGATGAAAAATCAGTGCTTTGATGAACTGGAGGCTGTACGCCGCAAATTGGAAATAAAGCACAGTGACGAACGTTGTGCAAGGGAAGCTGAACTTCATAACGAAATGATGATGGAGTTAAACTCCTGTGACAAACTCTCAGATATCAATTACACGGCGTATAAGTGCGAACTGCAGAGGCGTATAGCCGCAGAGTTGGAAAAGCTTAAGAAATCACAAATTGACGAGAGGGATCGAGCCGAGCAAGTTGTCATAGATAAGTATCTCCCGGTTTTAGAGCTACCGAAAAAGGAGCCCGTAGCAGTAAAGCCTAAGAAGCTTAGTGCCTTCGGTACCGTGTAGTCATAGGACGAACCAGTCCTATGACTGTTTTATTTTGTGGTCATGGAGCAGGAGTGCAATATCCGACCCGCATAAAGGAAAGGGTGATGAAAAATGAAGAAATACTTGTTAGTTATGCTGATGAGTGCTGCCGTGTTATCGTTTAGCGGATGCAGTAAAGATGCCACACCTCCGCGTGAATCGGTTAGCCAGAGAATCGAACGTCAAAAGCAAAGCATTGCCGCAGCGAATTCGCCTTCAGCGACTAACTCTATTAATACACAAGCAAAGGACGAGTCCGCATTGGGATTGAATAACGGACTCACGAAAGAACAGTTAGCTGTGCTTGAAAGAGAAACGGTTGGACCAACGAACAGAAATTTCTGGGATGAGCCGTCAACCGAAACGCCTGTTGCCCAGAGAGAACCCGCACAAGAAAACTCACAGGAAACCACATCAGACAATAAGGTGGGAAGCTCAAAGCCAACCGCTTCCGCGCAACAGAAGGGTGTTGAGTTTGGTTTAACTGCCAATGCCGCCGCCTCAGATTTTTCCGGCACGGATAACGAATTGAAGGACATCCGTAGAATATTTCCAAAGAACGGCGCATGGGAATCGAGCCGCTATTATACGGACAATCTCGGCAACACCCATACAGGCGGACCTGCTCTCGTTATGGCTATTCAAGATTACGTTTACGGCAAGGCTGAACAGGTTAAGCATATAGAGTTCAACCAGCTCAAGCCGGGCGATGTTGTACTTGTTAAAAACAATAATGAGTTTGGTTTGTTTGTGACGAGCGTCACAGACACAAGCTTGACAGGTATAGTATACGGGAATAAAATTGAATGGGAAAGTTCATGGGAAAAGGAACACATAAAGGCACTGCAAGGTGTTATGGTTGTATCACGCACGAAATAGAGAGGGTGAGAAAATGCGAAAGGGAACGATTAAAACATTGGTAGTTGTGGGTGTCACATCTATGATGCTGTTAGCCCAACCACTTATGCCGGCTACCGTTCAGAAGATGAATTTGTTCGGAACAACAGCCTATGCAGCCCAAATCGAGAGACCGGTCAGCATCACGCTGGACGGAGTGCCGATAGTTTTTCCAGACCAGCAACCCGTCATAGTAGACGGTCGAACGATGCTACCTATAAAGGCGGTCTTTGAGAAATTAGGTTGGACAGTCACATGGGATCAAACCACCAAAGCATCAATTCTGAAAAAGGGAACGAATGTAGTATTTGTTCAGATGGACCAGCAACGCTTTATGATTAACAACGCACTTAGCCAACCGCTCGATGTTCCTGCCCAGTTGATTGGCGGCACATCTATGATACCACTAAGTGCAATCGGAGAGATAACGTGTACTCCTTTGAGTTGGGATAGCAAAACACAAACAGCCTCTATTATGTCTGCATCTCTGCCGAGTGCCGTCAAGGTAAATGGCAAGGCGGTGAACTTCAACAGTCCACCCGTTATAGTTGACGGAGAAGTTGCGCTGTCTGTCAGAGACATCTTACCAGCACTTGGGTTGGTAGATAGCGGATTCAGTTACACCAACGGAAAGACAAGCGTTGACCTTCCCAGCGGCAGTCAAAAGGAATGGGACTTCAACGGCGTTAAAGTTCCCGTTATGTTAGTCGATAATGTATGGGTTATGCCAGTGAATAGATTGGTTGCCATGACAGGTCTGCAAGCCGGTTGGGACGCAATACCATTCCCTAACACCCAAAAACAAACTTAGCCCTTCGATAATTGACAG
>CAYSTR010000268.1:0-4558 GCA_964433745.1 uncultured Oscillospiraceae bacterium
CAGATGTCTGTCCTTATTGCGGATATATTCAAGATACCCTGCCCAAAGAGGCTTACCACATAACCCCCGGTACTATCCTGCGGGGACGATACATAGCGGGGCGTGTACTGGGTTACGGCGGATTCGGTGTGACCTACATAGGCTTTGATGCGCACCTCGAACGGCGTGTGGCTATAAAAGAATATCTCCCCTCAACTTTCGCCACACGTATGCCGGGTGCTACAGCCGTTACGGTGTATGCCGGTGAAGCGACCGAGCAGTTTAACGCCGGTCTTGACCGTTTTGTGGACGAAGCACGCAGACTAGCTCAGTTTAACGGCATACCCGGAATCGTGGACATATACGATACCTTTGTAGAGAACAATACCGCTTACATAGTCATGCAGTACCTAAAGGGTGTGGACGTAAAAACCCTGCTCACAGCAAACGGAGCACTTCCATATGAACAGGCAAGAGATATTATCCTAAAGGTGTGCGATACCCTTGAGCCTGTACACCAAAAGGGTATACTTCATCGTGATATAGCACCCGACAATATATTTGTCACAGAGGACGGAGATATTAAGCTTCTGGATTTCGGAGCGTCTCGTTATGCCACATCTATTAATTCAAAGAGCCTGTCGGTTATACTAAAATCTGGCTATGCGCCGGAGGAACAGTACAGAAGCCGGGGTAATCAAGGCTCATGGTCGGATGTATATGCACTGTCAGCCACATTCTACCGTATGCTCACAAATGTCACACCGGACGATGCCATGGAGCGTGCTATCCGCGACGAGCTGAAAGAACCGTCCAAGCTGGGAGCAAATCTACCTGTTTCGGTGGAGAATGCTATACTCAACGCACTCAATATAAGAAAAGAGAACCGTACCCAGACCGTAGCCGAGTTTAAAGCGGCACTTCTTGCGGACGGTGTGCCGCGTGTCAAGGAAAAAGCGGTAAAAAGCGATGCGGGAAGTATGCCTAAATGGCTTCGCACTGCGCTTATATCGGCGGCATCCCTTATGCTCGTATTGGGACTGTTGACCGTGACCGGAGTAATCGACTTCGGGCAGGGTAATCTCTTAAAGGATACATTTGGCTCGGCTGTGCCCGACGGTTACGTCAATACTCCGGGGCTTGTGAACCTTAACGAGACAGATGCAGACAGAGCGGCAAAAAATTCGGGATTAACCTACCTTATCACAGGCAGAAGCTACAGTGATAAAATAGAAAAGGGACGCGTACTCACTCAAGAACCCATGCCCGGACGGTTGATAGAAAAAGGCAGTGATGTCCGCATCACAATAAGCGGCGGCAGTAAAGAGGAAGATAAACCACAAGTTAGCGGAGAAATGCCCGATGTCAAGTTTCTGTCGGAGGCCGAAGCTATCAAAAAGCTTTGCCAGGCGGGATTTAATCCATGGGTCCGGTATATTAACTCCGATACGGTGGAGAGCGGGCTGGTTACCAATCAACCGCAATCCGAACCCGGGGGTGATGTGATACTAGAAGTCAGTTTCGGAAAAAGAGAGGTCACAGGAGACCTGCCTGTTATGAGAGGGTTTTCTTTCGGTATGTCGGTAACAGGAGTTCCTGCTATGTCCATCTCCTTTACCTCCGCAGTGGAGGATTCCTACACTGCGCCCTATATCTCAATAATTACACCTGATGCTCCTATACAAACGATTGCTCCAAATGCCTCTTCAAATCCTTACAGTTATGATGACTTTATGCTCCCTACCCTTCTTGCTCTCCATGCACCAGAATATGCCGGTAAAAAGATTAGTTTTAAGACATATATCGAGCAAGTACCCGAAGTGGATGGTAAACTGAAAAAAGATGAAACAGGAGAGTATGTTAGACTTAAAAGCGAGGAGATAGATTGTACTCAAAGCCTTATCTACAATTACGACTCACTCATGCCTAAATTAACGGGGTGGGAGGATGTGTCCGCCGAGGATGTAGACGAAGCTGTAATGGCTTCATTGACAGAAGAATTAAGAAGCTATATTACGGACAACTACAACAGTAATGATACCGATGAAATTCTTTGGCGTAAACTGACAGGTGATTTTAAAGCCGGAGATAAATATCTAGTAAGATCAAATTTTAATACATATTTCCTTTATACTGTTGATTGTGTAAAAGACGGTGAGCTTTATGTGTTCTGTTTAAACCAGATGGGTCTTTATGGCGGGATTGATTATTATGGATGGCTGTTTATCGCCCGAAACCCGCGTTTTGAGTTTGACGAAAACGTGAATCTATCCATAAGTATGTCAAACCCATTGCGGCTCAACACATTCGGTGATATAGAGTTTCCGGATTTAATGGGTATGAGTGTAGGAAAGGCTAAGGAGGTACTTAATAGTCTCTTCCCTAATGGCAATATAACTCATAGCAAAATAGTCTCCTCCGATGGAGAGACTTACGGTGTAACAGGTGATTCCGACAACATAGAAACAACAATGACACAACCTGTAACTGGGTATAAGTTTAGTTACTCAGTTGTAGACGGAAAATATACACCATATTTTTGTGTATATTATAATCTGCCATTACCATTGTCAAGCCGATTAAAGGATTCCCCCTAACTAGAAAGGACACTGCTCTAAAAGCAGGTTAGGTGCTAAATAAATGAACTATTGTCTGGGCTGTATGGAAGAAATTATTCCCGGCACTGAGGTCTGTCCACACTGCGGATATATTCAGAGCACCCCGCCCAAAGAGGCTTATCACATGACCCCCGGTACTATCCTGCGGGGACGATACATAGCGGGGCGCGTACTGGGTTACGGCGGTTTCGGTGTGACCTACATAGGCTTTGATGCACACCTCGATCGGCGTGTGGCTATAAAAGAATACCTCCCCTCAACATTCGCCACACGTATGCCGGGTGCTACAGCCGTTACGGTGTATGCAGGTGAAGCGACCGAGCAGTTTAACGCCGGTCTTGACCGTTTTGTGGATGAAGCACGCAGACTTGCCCAGTTTAACGGCATACCCGGAATCGTGGACATATACGATACATTTGTAGAGAACAATACCGCTTACATAGTCATGCAGTACCTAAAGGGTGTGGACGTAAAAACCCTGCTCACAGCAAACGGAGCACTTCCATATGAACAGGCAAGAGATATTATCCTAAAGGTGTGCGATACCCTTGAGCCTGTACACCAAAAGGGTATACTTCATCGTGATATAGCACCCGACAATATATTTGTCACAGAGGACGGAGATATTAAGCTTCTGGATTTCGGAGCGTCTCGTTATGCCACATCTATTAATTCAAAGAGCCTGTCGGTTATACTAAAATCTGGCTATGCGCCGGAGGAACAGTACAGAAGCCGGGGTAATCAAGGCTCATGGTCGGATGTATATGCACTGTCAGCCACATTCTACCGTATGCTCACAAATGTCACACCGGACGATGCCATGGAGCGTGCTATCCGCGACGAGCTGAAAGAACCGTCCAAGCTGGGAGCAAATCTACCTGTTTCGGTGGAGAATGCTATACTCAACGCACTCAATATAAGAAAAGAGAACCGTACCCAGACCGTAGCCGAGTTTAAAGCGGCACTTCTTGCGGACGGTGTGCCGCGTGTCAAGGAAAAAGCGGTAAAAAGCGATGCGGGAAGTATGCCTAAATGGCTTCGCACTGCGCTTATATCGGCGGCATCCCTTATGCTCGTATTGGGACTGTTGACCGTGACCGGAGTAATCGACTTCGGGCAGGGTAATCTCTTAAAGGATACATTTGGCTCGGCTGTGCCCGACGGCTACGTCAATACTCCGGGGCTTGTGAACCAGTCCGAACAAAAAGCAGGTGAGCTCTCTAATAAAGCGGGAGTGACCTATCTTATTATAGGTAAGGAATACAGCGACAAGATTGAGAAAGGACGTATACTCACTCAAGAACCATTACCCGGTCGGTTGATCGAGAGAGGAGCTGCCATAGAGGTACGTATGAGCGGTGGCAGTCTGGAGGATGAAACCGAGCGACGAAAGACAGGCGATATCCCAGATGTAACGCTCATGAACTTTCTGGAGGCAGAAAGCTTACTTGATGACTCAATTGACTGGGAAACGCACACAACTCACATAACATATGAATACAGCGATACAGTACAAACCGGTCTTGTTATCCGTCAGAACAACGACAGTGATTTCTACGAACGATACGGATATAAACGAAATGAATACTTTATGACAAGAAAGATTATTGAGCTTGTGGTAAGCATAGGTCCTAAACACAAAGATTCGGAAACGGTTTCGCCCACCCCCTTGATGTGGCTTAAATATTATGGTGACAAAAATGTCCGCCTTGACTTTGTTATGCCGCAAGATGCTGATATAAAAGGATTTTATATGGAAATTTCCATAGACGGCGGACAGAACTGGCAGGGATTAATGCCTGACTATTTAGTAGATAATGGATTATTACATTATTGGTACGATGAAGAACACGGAATAATCTATAACAATTCCTATGGCTTTGCTGAGAGACTGGCTATGATTGTCCCCGAAATGGTTGACGGAAAGCCAATTTTTATACGGCTGACGACTGTTACCAAGG
>CAYSTR010000269.1:0-2611 GCA_964433745.1 uncultured Oscillospiraceae bacterium
TTAGCTTAAAGGTATCGTCCGACCTTTCTTTAAGCTCCTCAATTATCTGATAGCCGTACATGTCCTTTGCTTCTAAAAGCTTTAGTATGAGCATCGTTGTATTGCCGGTAAGCGGATTTTTATCTGCTCCCAAAACGGTCACTCCTTATAGATAGATTATCTACGTATTATTATATATAGATAATCTACATATGTCAATAGCTAATTTGTTAATGTTTGGGTTTCCGGCTCGTTCATCATTATCAGAGACTTTTTCTTTGCTGTTTAATTGCTCTATCCGAATACATTAAAAGAAACCTCTCCCGAAGTAGTCAAGCATTTATATGCTGGTGAATCACTTTTGCCAGGGAGGTAAAGTGAAGCGGTCAAAGCTACCAGTCATTGAAATTTTCTTTCAAAATACCGATAAAGCACACCAAACAGAAACAACAGCACAGCACTAAAAATAAGCCAATATTTTTCGTATAAACTGTTTTGAGAAAGCGAAAACAAATAAAACCCCTTCATCCTATTACCCACGAAGATATTTAGCATATAGATGATGATAGGAAGCATATAAGCTACAACAATATTTTTTGATATGGAAAAAGCCGCAAAGCCTAACGCACCTAAAAACAATGCAGTTGCTAGTGTCCCAAAACTAAATTGAGCTACGTTAATCTCACAATTTCCTAGCCGCATTACCCAAATACTTACGGAAACAAAAATAACAAGCACAATCGCCGATACAAAAAGCCTTGCTATATATATAAATGCAGGAGAAGTGTATTTGCTCTCTACTAATTCAGCAATGCTTTTGTCGCTTTCGGGTGAAAACAGCGGTGTTAACAATATAATTCCAATTAGTGAAATATACCGTTCCAATACATAGCTCGATGCAACGCTGTCAAGATTTTTAGTTCCAAACACAAGCGGAACAGCGGTCACAAAAGCCAAAGCGAGCAGAACATTCACCCATAAGAAGCTCTTAATTTGTACTCTTGTCACGTCTGAAAATTTTCTGAAGACTGCTGCCAACATCAATTTTCCCCCTCCTTTTTTGCTCATAAATAAACGCAGTGACTAACACGAGAGCAAATGCAAGCAAGGTATAGACTGATCTGTTGATAACAAGTGCATTCATACCGTCCTTCATCGCCTGTAGATTACCAAGGGTATTGTGCCTGATAAAAAGCTCAAACCCATAGTTACCTCCGCCCAATCTCGGCACACTTTTCATCAAATCAAACACAAAGCTCCAGATTAGCTGTACAGCAATAGCAATAGGGGTATCTGTCAGTATGGTGAAGAAGAATCCGACTGCTGTTGTTGTCAAAAGGGTTGGCAGAAGCCATGCGGAAATATACTTGATAAATGCAAACACATCTACTGTGATATCGGCTCTTAAACCATATGAAACGAGCTGAACAGTAGGTATAAGTGATAATATAAGTATGGGGAGTAAGCTCATAAACGTAACAGCAAAATATCTCGAAAGAACAATAAAGACAGATCCTTTTTTTCGCGAGTAAATAATCTCCTGTATATGAGCCTTTTTATCGCGCATTAAAAATGAAACAGGAACAAAAATACCAAATAGTCCAATGACAATACCCATATAGTCACAAAAAAGCCTTGCGTGTGCTCCTGTGACCTTATCCTCGCATATAAAGGCCTCGTATTCGGCAAGCTTTTCTTCATAGGTTATCGGCATCTGCCCTAGATCCAACAGCCGATTTCTTGAATATGAAGAGCCACCGCCTAATATCTTATCAACCTCTGACATTCTCTCGCCGAAAATCTCATAGGAAACCGCAATGGGGATGTTAACATCGGCTTGCGGTATAGTTGTACCTTTTAAATAAGCATCAGCCAATTTCCGATTATGTTCGGTGAATATTTCTTCTAAAGCCTCGGAAGTGCTCCCTGTTATCTCTTCTATAATATCTGTAATGCGAAGCTGTTCATCTGCATTTAGCTTCACTGTTTTATAAAAGCCAAAGGGATAGGTAGTATACTTGTTTTCAGAGTATTCCGAAACCAAACCGAGAATAGCCTTCGGCATAATCTGTTCGGGTATTTCCGCTTGTCTTGTACCGTAGCTCTTTGCGTCAAAGGGCGGCTTCATCAATGTATTGCTTGCCGAATAAGAGGAGTTACTCTCTGCTTGGCTAATATCTTCACCGGCAAAGTTACCAAGCTGTGTAAAATAAAAAAGAATACAAGCTCCGACAAAAGCAAAATAGATGATGCTTTTTGATATCTGCTTACATTCTCTTATGAAAAGGCTCATCACTTTTGCTCCCCCATCTTGTTCATATAAGCATTCTCCAGACCGTCTTGTTCGCCGATAAATGCTTTAAGCGTTCCTTTGTATATGATTTTACCCCTGTCGAGGATAGCTATATTTTCGCAGGTTTTCTCAATATCCTCTACAATATGTGTGGAAAGAATAACAATTCTATCCTCGGCGATACCGCATAGCAGGTTGCGAAAGCGTACACGCTCTTCTGGGTCAAGCCCGGCGGTAGGCTCGTCTACGATAAGAATTTTCGGATCATGCAAAATCGCCTGGGCAATACCCAGTCTGCGCTTCATCCCGCCGGACAATGCTTTCACCTTGAGTTTCTTA
>CAYSTR010000269.1:2621-4555 GCA_964433745.1 uncultured Oscillospiraceae bacterium
ATCAGCGAGATTTACCATTTCGAGAAGCTTTGGTATGCGTTCATTGCGTATCTTTTTCGGTAGCTCGGATAAAACACCGAGATAATCCATGGCTTCATAAACGCTCATATTGGGATAAACAGAGAAGTCCTGCGGAAGATAGCCAATGAGCTTTCTTACCTCTTGTGACTTTTTAATTGGGATACCGCATACATTAACCTCTCCTCCTGATTTGTTCAAGAGTGTAGCAAGGATTCGCATAAGTGTTGTCTTTCCTGCCCCATTTCTGCCCAAAAGCCCAAACATACCGTTTTCAAGATGCAATGAAACGTCATTCAGTGCTAATTTTGAACCAAAGCTTTTTGTTAGGTGTTCGATATGGATTTCACTTTTCATTAATAACTCCTCCTATTTGCGTGGGCCATAAGCGCCTCCGCTGCATATCCGATGACAAGAGCAGTAAAACAAAAAACATATACAAAGATTGTATCCAGTGATGAAGAGGTATAGACAAGATAGGAAAGAAGGATTATCATTGCCACGAAAAAATATATAGTAAGCTGCCTTTTTATAATCTTTCTGTTTAAAGCTCTAGCAAGCTCCTTTTGCCGCTCCTCATATTCAAGCTTTAAGACTGTTTCCCACATACCTTGCAAAAATTCCTTCTCACTTTTCACTAATATCATCTCCTTCGTATAGTTTTTTTAGCTTCTGTCTGGCTCTATAGATAATGATTTTAACACCAGGGATAGATTTTTGCATAACTTTGGCAATGTCCTTATAGCTCATTTCACAAGCGGAATATAGATAAAGAGCAGTTTTATAATCATCCTGTAGGCTTGCTAATATAGCAAGGACAGCTTTCTTATTCTCCTGACTCGAAAATATCTCTTCGGGCGTATCGCTATGAGCTATATTAAGAGCATCGTCAATATCCGTTACTTGAAAAAGACTTTGTCTTCTTAAGCTGTCAATAGATCTATTGCGGATAACGGAGAATAAATAGGTCTTAAACGAAAATGTGGGTTTATAGCTCTGCCTGTTTATGTATATTTTGGCAAAGCATTCCTGAACAATATCCTCTGCGGTATGGTAATTCCCAACAATGCTGTTCGCAAACTCTATAGCCTGGTCACGGTGCTTTATAACCAGGCTTTCATACGCATTTTTATTACCCTCTTGAACCATAGCCATTAGCTCATTATCGTCATACAAAAATCATCACCCCCAATCCTTACACTACTTACACGAAATATAAATGGAAAAGTTACACTTTAAAAGAAAATATTCCAAATCATTTTACTTTATATATAAGCACTTTACTTTTTATTATACAAACTTCAAGTCAACCTCTCATTAACTCTTCCCCGACAACAGTGCCTCCACTCGGGTCCACATCATGCCCGAAGCCGGTAAACCTTTTCTAGTTTAGTTTAAATAAAACCTCCGATTCGTCCTGTCAGTACCGCTATGTTTGTATCCAGCATAACAAATATCTCACGAAATTTTATAATTACCTATTGACAATCTAACTACTACGTGTTACAATATACTAGTAGTCAGTATTGTTGATTATCAGGTATACTGATTAGCTGATGGGAGGAATAATAAATGGAAAATTTAACAGAGATGTTAAAAGGCGTGCTAGAGGGTTGTGTTCTTGAAATCATCAGTCGTGAACAGACTTATGGCTATGAGATTACTCGAAAGCTAAATGCACTCGGCTTTACAGAAGTAGTAGAAGGAACGGTTTATACAATACTGGTACGTCTCGAAAAGAACGCATTTGTAGAAGTCGAAAAGAAAACCTCGACACAAGGGCCGCCACGAAAATTTTTCACGCTAAATGATGCGGGGCGCGAGGAACTGAAAAAGTTCTGGCTAAGATGGAATTTTATAACATCAAAAATCAATTTATTAAAATTAAGTTAAGTGATTTCAGGGTCGTGACACTT
>CAYSTR010000270.1:0-4544 GCA_964433745.1 uncultured Oscillospiraceae bacterium
CTCTCGATAAACTGCGGGTCATACTTATGCGAAAACAGCAGTCTAAATTCAGCGCGGGAATAGACACCATCCTCCATGAAACGTATAACCTCGCGCTCAAAATCGCTAAGAGATTCGCCGCCCGAATGCAAAGCGAGCAATGTCGGAAGATCCTCAAATGCCACACCATGGAGCGTCCCGCGGTAAAGCCATGTCTTGGTGAGTGTGTTTTTCCAGCCCGATACATCCGCACCGCGAATAATCGCGGAAAATACTACATTGCGGTGAAACCAGCAATGCAAGCCTAAAAGCTCATGCGCCAGCGTTTCAAGGTCGGTACACTGCCGCGACAGATAAAGACTATGCATTCGGCGGCGCAGAATCTCGCTTTGCGTCATATGTATCCATTCTTTCTAAAACATCTGGGGATAAATGCCGCCTATTATACTAAACGTATTTTCGTGTTAATCATTGTAATCTATAATTCATTGTGGTAAAATGGCATTATAAAGCATTGAGGTAACAATATGAAAATAACCATATTTATGGCGAGCCCGCGTCTAAACGGTAACACAGCAGAGCTTTGTAAGCCGTTTATAAATGAGCTGCAAAACAACGGTGCAGTTGTCGAATACATAACCATGTCCGGAAAAAGCATTACTCCCTGTAAGGCGTGTTATACATGCCAGCAAGTTTCTGGGGAATACGGGTGTCCTATAAAGGACGATATGCAGAAAATAGTCGAAGAAATAATCAGCACAGACATAATCGTACTTGCTACACCCATTTACACATGGTTTTGCCCTACTGAAATGAAAGCAATGCTCGACCGGCATTACGGCATGAACAAGTTTTACGGTAAAGGCAGCGGTTCTCTTTGGGAGGGTAAGGGTACAGCGATAATCGCCACACATGGGTATGACCGAGAATACGGAGCTGCACCCTTTGAGACAGGCATAAAAAGATTGTGTGAGCACTCAAAGCTAAACTATCTGGGCATGTATTCTGTCCGGGACGAGGATGATCTCGCCAGCTTCAAGACAACGGAGGCGATTGAGGGTGCGCGGGCATTTGCACGTCAGATACTCGGTGCAGGATAAACACCCGCCGTATTTATTCATACACAGCCACCCGCTCCTCACCACGCAGAACGCGCAGCACCCCGCTCATTAGTGCGAGCATTTCGTCCTCGCCGGGGAATACGTGTACCGGAGCAAGTCTGTCCACACGCTGCTTTACTGCGCCGGTAAAGCGTGTAGAGAAAGCTATTCCGCCGGTTAGGGCAATAGCATCTACGCGTCCCTCCAGCACGGCACACATAGCGCCTATCTCCTTTGATACCTGGTATGCCATAGAATCAAGCACCAGTGCGGCGAACTCATCACCCGATGCCATCATTTTTTCCACCTTGTGCATGTCGTTCGTCCCGAGATAGGCAGACACGCCGCCTTTTTTTAATATCTTATCAAGCATTTCGCTTTCTGTATATTCCCCGGAAAAACACATCTTAATTAGCGGCACAGCCGGAACACTTCCGCTGCGCTCCGGTGTAAATGCACCCTCACCCGCCAGTGCATCGTTTACATCGATGACACGTCCGTATCTATGCGCACCGACAGTTATGCCACCGCCTAGATGTGCAACCACAAAGCGGCAGTTTTCATATGGCTTTCCCAGCTTGTCGGACAGCCGTCTGGCAATCGCCTTTTGGTTGAGCGCGTGAAATATACTCATACGTTCTACGCCCGGCATACCGGTAAGTCTGGCATGTCTATCCATTTCGTCTACAACTATCGGGTCAACCACATAAGCAGACTGACCGTTTTCGCTTGCTATCTCGCTTGCGATAATCGCTCCTAAGGCCGAAGCGTGAACCGAAGCAGCAGCAGTACACAAGTCCGCAAGCATGGCTGCATTGACACGGTAAGTCCCGCTCTCAATGGGCTTCAAAAGACCGCCGCGCCCTGCTACAGCATCTATACTTGACATGGACACACCGGCAGAAGTGAGCGCATCGGTTATACAGCGTTTACGGTATTCCTTTTGTCCTACAATACTGCCGCAATCCTCAAGCGTAACCTTATCATGCCGGATAGTCTCTGCAAGGACGGCTGTTTCATTGTCATACAGCGCAAACTTAGTAGATGTTGAACCGGGATTGATGGTGAGAATACGGTAAGCACCGGTATGCTTCTCAGGAGCTTTATTGGGCGGGAAAGCATCAGCCGCTGACGAAACCACAGGCTCGTCCTTTTTTTCTGTAGTGATATTATCCATTGTCACGCGCAGTACACAATCAAGCCTTAACATGCGCTCCACTACAAGAGCTAGTTTTGTATGGGTACCTTCAATATCGATCTCCATCTTAGAAATATTTACATTGTCCGTTTCATCAACAAACAATCGTTTGATATTCCAACCCTCGTTGCGGATGTGTGCTACCACACGCCCCAGTACACCGGGGACATTCTGCACCAGAAGCTCTACCTTTTGGGTTATATGATTCATAGAACGATTCAATCCTTTACAGCCAAAACTTCAATCTCCACAAGAGCGCCCTTGGGCAGTGCCTTTGCGGCTACACAGGAGCGAGCAGGTTTGTGTGTAAAGTATCTCTCATATACAGCGTTGAACTGCGCAAAGTCTGCCATATCAGCTAGAAAACAGGTGGTTTTTACCACATCGGAAATTACCATCTCTGCCGCTTCCAGTACTGCTTCTATGTTTTTGCACACCTGTTCGGTCTGGGTGGTTACATCGCTTTCAAGATAACCGGCGGCTATCTGACCGGAGCAGTAAAGTGTTCCATTACACAGCACCGCCTGTGAATAGGGTCCAATCGGAGCGGGGGCTTTCTCTGTTAAGATAATCTTTTTCATGAATTTATTCCTCCATTTTATTTAAATTAGGATTTGCTTTATTCATTAAATGCAAGCACATGGTTTGTTTGTTCTGCTATGGTAATGATATGAGACAGAGCCGTACCCTTATCGCAATGATTACAAGCATTCACATATGACAGCTTACGGTCTACACGCAGAATATCATCCTTTATCTGCTTAACCGTTTTCCCATCTTTAAACAAATCGACATATTGGTCTGACGGTAGTGAGAACGCACCCAGATTATGACCATGTGCTGAACGAGGGCAAAAATAAAATTTTCCGTTTAGGACAGTACGGCAGTCCAGCGAACAGCTTTTAAACTGTGCATTTAATTCCACAGCTTCTCTGTCTCGGCAGGAAAGGTTGCCGAAATCATTCCATCCACTGTGTACTAATATCTGGGCATTTATCCCATTACTAAGGAGTAATGCGTAAAGCTCATGTTTTAGTTTCGATTTCTCGCCGTAGTCGCTGATAAAAACCTTAACACGTTTCTTTTTTAGTGCTTTCAATGTATCTATCGACGGAATTATTGTACCGTTTGTAAATATATAGATTAGTCCAACCTTTTTTGAGCTTAACGCTAGGTTTATTATGTTATCTAGGTGCGGGTATAAAAAAGGCTCACCGCCTAAAATATGGAGTAATGAGACATAATCAATACATTCAAGATATTTATTTAAGGATAATAAAAGCTCTTTTTCATCAAAGCTTTCGGGAGACTTGTAATATTGCATCAAATTAGCACATTTTTTGCAGCGAAGAGAGCATTTTGACGTAACTACAAATTCCGTTTTGTATATATAACAGCTATTATTAGACAGAGCGCGGACAGAAAATAAAAACAAAAAAGGCAGCATAAGCGTACGTATAACAATACCCATTATTGATTTGGGATCTACTGGACATGAAACAAATGACTTAAATAATAAGAAATCTAGGTACTTGAATTTATGCATTTCTTACATCCTCTTAGCTTATTGTTTCCTTGTTACAAAGGCATAGTATCATAATTTCAATATAAAGTCAAGCATGGCGGCTTACATCATTCTCTCGACTTATTTTATAAATACCGTGGCTTTTGCATATAATTAACAATGAAGGCAGGTGTAATTATTATGAAAAGAGTAAATAAAGAAGAGAAATGGCTGCTATATGCTATACCCATATTGTTTATTCTAGGTGCATTGTTTCATTTTTTGTTTGACTTATCCGGTCAGAATCCGGTGGTCGGCTCTATATCCGCTGTTAATGAGAGCGTTTGGGAGCACAACAAAATGGTTATCATGCCAACCATTTTGTTTTATGTGTTTTTTTATTTTTGGAAGGGTAAGGAATACTCTATAGATAAGGATAAATGGTTTACTGCCGCATTAGTCTCGGTGGTTACAATGCTCATTTTTATTCCAATGGCATTTTATTTCTATACAGAAGCTTTTGGTGTAGAGCTTATCTGGGTGGACATTTTGCTACTTCTTCTGGCAAACATCGTAGGTCAACTAATTGGTCTGCATGTTTACCGGTATGGCAAGGGAATAAAATGGTATATTCCTGTAGCGGCTTTGATTATTATTGTTTTAGTATATGCTTATTTTACATTCAATCCGCCGCATCTGCCCATATTTAAGGATGATACAAAGTAAAAGTATGGATGTTATACCAAATAGCTGCTTTACAAAG
>CAYSTR010000271.1:0-4533 GCA_964433745.1 uncultured Oscillospiraceae bacterium
GGAGCTATGTAAGTATACATATGGAAACTCCTACATAAAGGACATGTTGTATATTCCGTATGGTTCTGATCAGGTTTACTCTGTTTATAGAGTAAGCGACCGAAGGTATTGGTCAGACTATACCTTTATATTTGATGAGATTGACAAGACACAGGATAAGCCTGTAGTCCATTCAAAATTCCTTACAAACGCAGACAGCGCGTTTTTGCCGTATATAGCTTATATGCAGTGTACTCAATCAATCACCTTGACATTCATCTTTGAACCTCAATATATAAACCGTCTCTTTTCATCCATCCACACAACCACCTTTGCTATTACTAATGATAAAGGCTTTTATTGGGGCAGCGGAGATCAAGATATCCTTACGCAGTTAATAGATCAGAAGCAGTTAATATCAGAAAGGTTTTTAAAGCATGAAAACAGTTTAATCTATTTTGTAGAGTCTGCTAATCTAGGATTAAGATTCTATGCTGTTTCAGATGCCGGTTCTATGCAAAAGGATTTAGACGAGGTGAGAAACAGTGTATATATTGTTTTGGGTGTAATTTTACTTATTACATCTATAATCATCTGTTTATCCCTATATAATAACTATCTGCCTATTTATAGGATGCGTAAAAAAATTGAACTAAATGGACTTAACCGTAAAAGATTTTCAAACGAGCTGGATATTATTAACGACACCATAGAGTTTATGACAGAGAACACAAACAGCTTGACAAAGCAGCTTAATACCTATCAGACAACCCTGCAGAAGCTGATACTCAACCAATTTACAGAAAGGATTGATAAGCTCAATGTCTTTAATCCGGGGGATTTACACAGCTTCATAGACAACCTTTTTGGCAGCCATTTTGTATTATTTTGCGTTGAACCGTATGAAGCATGTGGGCCTGACAGTATCGTCGATTCGGTGAGCTTTGCGAAAAAAATGGAGCTGGGTGACGGGGAGACGGTTTTACTTATTCATGTCATTGACAACCGGTACTACTTTTTGCTCATTTACACCGACAGCGTTCCATCTATTCAGGAACGATTTACTGATTTTGCCTTTTCGATCTACACAAAGGTCAACTGCTCCCTTACGTTCAGCAACGAAAGTGCAGACCCATTAAAGCTGTCGGAACAATACAGCAATATCAATAAACAGCTGCAGATCCGTAAGGATATGGATACGATTGTGGTATTTCACGAGGAGCTGTCCGCACAAATCAACCAAGCAGAGCTGGTTTATCCGTATGAGCTAATAGAAAGCTTCTCAAATGAGCTGTTGCAGCTGGAAACCGATAAGGCACGCCAAACGCTTGCGAAGCTGTTTTCCCGAGTAGAGCTTCAAGAGATGCCCGGCATAATTACCCACTCACTCTTTTTGGATGTAGCTAATGTTATGCTCAAGGCAATCATCACCGTTAATCTATTGGATGCAGATATAAAGGAGGAATGTTTAAAGCTCCTTGTTGTGTGCGGACAGATGGATAATGTTATGATCATGCGGCATATTCAAGACTTTTTACATGCGATAAGCGAACGATTTAATCGTCAGAACGATAGTGATGTGCTTAATATTCAAAGAATGATTGAATATGTAAAGAAGCACTGCTTTAATGTAAGCTTCTCTTCCGCTGTAATGGCTGATGACCTAGGGGTATCCCCCATCTATCTTAGTCGCTTTTTTAAACAACGAACCGGTATGAATCTATCCGACTTTACGTGGAACCTTCGGTTGAACCGTTCTAAAGAGCTTCTCGAAACCACAAATCTGACGCTTCAGGAGATTGTTGACAGTATCGGCTTTTGTAACTGTTCCAGCTTTATCAGAAAGTTTAAGCTAACCCTGTCTATGACACCGGGCGAATACCGGGTGCAGTTCTTAGCAGACAATAAAAAATAATCCGCATTTATTGGAGGAGAGTATGAAGCCCAATATTATCTTGATTAACTGTGATGATTTGGGGTATGGCGATTTTGGCTGTTATGGGTCGAAAAAAAATCATACACCAAACATTGATCATTTAGCCGACAAAGGAGTAAGGTGCACGGATTTCTATATGGCCTCACCGCTATGTTCCCCGTCAAGGGCGGCAATGCTGACCGGCTGCTATCCGCCTCGCATCAGCTTCGGCAGCTTTGACGGTATGGGTGTGCTATTCCCCGGACAGGGTATTGGCTTAAACCCTGATGAGCTTACACTGCCGCGTATGCTCAAGGAGGCGGGCTACAGCACCTGTATAACCGGTAAATGGCATTGCGGGGATCAGCAGCCCTTTCTCCCCATTCATTACGGCTTCGACGATTATATAGGGCTTCCCTACAGTAACGACATGGGGCTCCAGAAAAACAGTACAATCGATGTTCCGTTGCCGTTACTTGCAAACAGCAGCGTTATCGAAATGCAGCCCGACCAAACACGGCTGACCGATCTCTACACCCGACATGCGGTCTCGTTTATTGAAGGACATGCCCATTCGCCCTTTTTCCAATATATGGCACATATGCATGTTCATCTGCCGCTTATGGTACACCCGCGGTTTAAACATGCGGATAAAACCCCTTATCAATGTGCGGTTGAAGCGATTGATGAGAGTACAGGGGAAATCATCGCGGCACTCAAGCGGGTGGGGGTATACGATAATACAATTATCATTGTAACCTCAGACAACGGCAGCCGAAATGATTACGGTGGCAGCAACGGCATCCTGCGCGGTGGCAAGGGCACCACATGGGAGGGGGGGATGAGAGTGCCCTGTATAATCTCATGGCCTCAGAAGCACACGCGGGGTACTACATATTCCGGACTTTTTACCTCTTTAGATTTTTTAGAAAGTCTGTCGATAATCTGCGGAGGTCGGTTGGATAAGGTAACACGCGATAGTTACGACTATTCCGCTGTCTTTGCCGGTGATGTATCGAGAGTACCGGAAAGGAAGGCCTTTTACTACTACTTTATGAATGATCTAGAGGCGGTGCGGTATAAGGACTGGAAGCTGCATATATCAAAGCTTGGTAAATCCGTTCGGCTTCTTTATAACCTGGCGGAAGATCCTTCGGAATCAAACGATTTATATGGTCTACACCCCGAATTGAACGAGATTTTTGATAGTCTTATAGAAAAAGCCAGATATGAATTGGGTGATAACCTACTGGGAGTATCGGGTGCAGGGGTGCGTCCCTGTGCGCGTGTGAACAACCCAGTACCGCTGGTGAAAGCGGCAAATGATGACCCGCTTGTAGTTTTAATGTACGATACAGATGAAAGAGGGTAGGATAAATTATAATTTGGCAGAATAAAAAGATCTAAATCTCGCATAAATAAGGGATTTAGATCTTGGTGCCGTTGACCGTAATCGAACTGGTACGATATTGCTATCAAGGGATCTTAAGTGCCATCTGAAACAAGAAACATGGCACAAGTCTACTAACATAGAATAAAAGATCAATAGGCTGAAACCCGCATATACACTGAGAAAATAATTCCAAAGTTATTCTACCGGTTGATTAATGACCTTTGAGAGCCGCTCCTCATGCAGTTTTCAAAGGCATATTGTACTGTTTCTAAGTGACTCCCTTGACCTGATATAAATACTAAGCCTTGATGAAAACCCGCTCCCCGCTCCGATAATAACAATTTTAGGGAATTAATACTCGCCCTTTATTTCTTTTTATAGACCATATACTCCTGTGCTGTCTTGAACAATGCTACCGTGTTTTCCGCTGAGATGTCGTACTTGACGTGATGATCGGGGCCTAAAATCAACCCCTCTCCGTCCTCGTATAACGCATCCATAACCCGCTTAACCTCATCTACTGTCTGTTTCTGCGTCCAAAAGGGTAGGCTTTGTGTATTGACTCCACCGAAGAATATTAAGTCTTTACCGTACTCTTGCTTGAGCTGTTCGGGTGAAATGGGTAGGGTGTGCAGCTGAACCGTCTCCCATACATCAATGCCGCACTCGATGAGATCGGGCAGCACATCTAGGATGTTGCCGCAGGAGTGAAACCAGATGATCTTGCCATGCCGCTTACCCAGCTCAAATATACGTTTAAAGCCCTGCTTAAAATATTTACGCCAGAGCGCAGGGTCAAACAGCAACCCTTTCTGTGAGGCAAAATCGTCCGCAAGACAAAGGATGTCAAGACTATCCCCCATTGCTATGAGAGTGTTTTCACAGAACTCATAAAGATAGTCGAATACCATCTGGCACGCAGCTGCAAACTCCACTTTGTCCGTTATCATGCGAACCATACACTCTTCCATTCCGTATAGTGAGCACAACCGTGAGAAAACTGTATTCCAATAAGGACCGCGAACAGCATATTTTTGTGCGTACCGCTTAGCCCTAGCTGCCGCCTCCTCGTAGTCATAAAGCTTTGCATCGGGCGGATTATACCCATTCAGCCCGTTTATCAGCGGGTAAACATGCCCAGTGTATGAGTAATCGTCCCCGGCGCTCGTACCCCATTCGTCCAGACCAGAACGCAGTTCCCCTTTGTATATATAAGATGAGACAATGCGCCCATCTATTCCCAAAA
>CAYSTR010000272.1:0-4532 GCA_964433745.1 uncultured Oscillospiraceae bacterium
GATATAATGAAGTGTATTTATAACGTGGTTGAGATAACGGCAGACGGTAATAATTATAGTATCAGCCGAAGCGGTACATATAAAAGAGCGGACAGATACCGCATAAGCTCATATAAGACTATCATGTAAAATAAATAATATGTGAAAGGGTTATATTATGTTATCAGTTGAACGTTTGGGTGTTGTATTAATGCCGGATAAAGGTCATGCAAAGTTTAATGCCGGTATGGTAAGGGACGGTGATATGGTTCACATGCTATATCGGTGGAGTAAGGCAACAAAGCAATGGACAGGGGAAAAGGCAGGACTTAAGTATGAAAAGGATTTTGTATCATATGCAAGGCTCGACTTAGAGGGACATTTACTATATGACGCAGATGAAGACGGATTAATCAAGCTGACCTTGCTTGATGGCAGCCCGTTTTGGACGCAAGACCCTAGGATTGTACCGTTTGAAGATGAGTATATTCTGTTTTACACCGTGTGGGATGAGAGGATAGCACGTGTCGGTATCTCTGCAACTAAGGATTTCCGCAGTGTGCGCCATATTGGTATCATTCCGACACTGGAATGGGACAAGGATGCATTTATCCTACCCGAACGCGTAAACGGCAAGATTGTCTATATCCACCGCATTGAGCCGGAGATTCAAATTGATTACTTCGACTCTTTTGAGGATATGTTGAATATGGCATACTGGGCAGACTACCGCAAGCATATCCACGATAAGGTTGTCATTAAGAGCGAGTTTTCATGGGAGAATAAAAAGGTGGGCGGTTCTATTCCGCCGATAAAGACAGAGCTAGGCTGGCTGTTTATCTACCATGGAGTAGCAAATGACCGAACACCGTTTTGTTATCGTGCAGGTGCTGCTGTTTTGGACATCAATAATCCATCAAAGGTCATTTCACGGCTGCCGTATCCCATTCTAGAGCCGACCGAGCCTTATGAGGTAAGCGGTGATGTGAATAACGTCGTTTTTCCTCAGGGTATGTATATACACAATGGGTATATCTATATGTCTTACGGCGGTGCAGACAAGGTAGTTGCGTTGTGCAGATTCTCGTATAATATGCTTATGGATGAGATGAATAAGTATAGATTAGATTAAGAATTTTTGGGGATCGGGTATATACTATGCAATGTACGATTCACCTGAGTTAGTAAAGAATTTACTGGAGTTAGTCATTGATACATACATCGCTTATTTAAAACAACTAAAGACGGTGATATACGATACAAAAAAACGGCTTTGTTTACCATTGGTCGACACTTAATTAAAATTACCTTTTGGTAATTATTGGAGGAATAAACATGATCTTAAGAAGAGACAATGAGCTGCAGGTCTGCTTTAATCATAAGGACGGCAGTGACGAGTGGGTGGAGGACTTCCCCCGCACCCTAAGGATAATCCCTCATTGTATTGCAAAAACACCCAGACATATCGGCGCAGAAATTGATATGCAGGATCATGCCGATAAAACAAATTTGTGGGATTTTATCAAGGATGCTAAGATTACGATGACACGCTCCAGAGCACTAGATACGGGTGTTCGCAAGCTTCCTGAGGGTGAAAGCTATGATCTAGAGGATTATGTCAAGGATATTTCAGACCATAAAAGCTTTTTGATTTGGAAACAGGCATTCCTTAAGAATCCCAAACAGTTTGTACATAAGGATAGCTATAACTTCATGCAAAAAACAGGCTATGAGGGCGGTATACCAGATCAAACTGTAAAAAACCTATTAAAGATAGGTGTAATGCCGTGCATTGAGCTTAGCTGGTGTCCGAAGAATTTTGGCAAGCCATTATTAAAGCGCTGGTGCTTAGACGGTAAATTCCCGAGCCATGATGCGATTGACTGGCAGGCATATGCCAATGCTTACCTCAATTACTATATTGTCATGAACCACTTTGCTGGCGTTTTTTCGTGCAATTATTTTATGCTTTCAAACGAGCCGTTTGCAAACGATAGTTACCCGAACCCGGAAGAACCGTGCGGTAATGTTGATATAAGCGATTATGAGCGCAAGCAAAAGCAGTTTTTTGCACAGCTTGCCGTGCTTGCCCATAGTGCAAGGGCGGCAATAGAGGATGTAAAAGCCGGATTTTCCGACAAAGCATTCGCCGATTCCCTATTCCTGTCGGGCTTTGGCTCATGCGGACATGCAAGGGAGATCGGTCTTGCAACAAGGGATTTTATTGACAGTGTGGACTTCCATCATTACTGTAGAGAAGCAGCTAACTTCGACAGACGGTATATGGGTCTACAGCAGATATTTAATGATAAAAAGCTGTTTTGCTCCGAGTTTAATGTCAGAGGAGGACCGGTTCACCCCGATTATTCATTTTTTACGGTAAATGCTTGTTTAGAATTCGGTGCGCTGATGATGGAGGTTTTAGAGGCTACCGACCCCGCACACCCAGGTATGGAAGCAGCTATGATGTACCAGTTTTCCTATCCTGCAAGTCATAGAACATTTAAAAGCTTGGTGTATGGAGACATGAATTACGCGGACTGGTTCTATGCAAAGGGCAGACTGAAAATGATGGTCAAAAGACCTATGGAATGGTATCCAACCTTTGAGGAATGCCAGCTAAGGTTTCAAACAATGGCATACCAGTTGTTCAGAATGCTAGCCCGATGTATCCCCGGGGACAAGAAGCACAGCGGATACGATGTTTTGGGTATGCATGAAAACTTTTTCCCATCAGTTAGTCCAACTAGATGGGATGCCGTAAAGTTCTTAACCGTTAAAACAGATGACAGCTTGATAGTTAATGTGTTAAACCCTTGCGGACAGCGCATAGCACAGGATCTGCGTGTGAGCATCGCCATGATACCTGAGAACTACAAATACGCCATTGTACGCCGCACAAACAGGTTCTTTGACGGCGATTGGAATGACGATATGGTACTGTCGCAAGAGCTTGTAAAGGATAAGTTGGTAATACTCAAAGACATCCCGTCCGAATCATTTACCCAGATAATATTTACAAATGTTGCCCTTGACCAAATTGAAAGCCTTAGAGTAAAGGAGGAAACCTTTACAAAGGGCGGTGTAAATGATGGCTTATCACTATATGAAACTACCATTTTAGTGCCTTACGGTAATATAAACGGGCAGTATGTCAATCTAGCCGACCTTAATATTGTGTGGGAAAGCAGTGAACCGGACTTGGTTACAGTGTATCAAAGCGGGCTTGTACAAAGAGTACGTGATACTGGAAGGGATGTTGCTATTACGGCAAAAACCGTTGATGGCAGGGTTTTATCGGAGGCGATAGTTATAAAGGGTAACATTGAGAAAAAGTAAAAAGGTAGGTTTACAAAATAAAAATTATTTCGGAGGTAAAAATGGTAAAAATCGGAGTTGTAGGAATCGGAAATATGGGGTCGGGACATGTGAAGTATCTATTTGCAGGCGACATAAAGAATACCTGTCTGACGGCGGTATGCGATATCAACCCCCAAAGGCTAGAATGGGCACGGGAGCACTGCGGAGAAAAGATAAAATGCTTTGACAGCTATAAGGATATGCTAAAAAGCGGGGAGATTGATGCGGTATACATAGCCACACCGCACTATCTTCATCCGCCTATGGCAATCGAGGCCTTTGAAGCCGGAAAACATGTTCTTATAAAAAAACCAGCGGGAGTCTATACAAAACAGGTAGAGCAGATGTATGAAGCATATGAAAAGAGCAGGTGTTCGTTTGCAATTATGTACAATCAACGAACTAACCCCTACTATAGGAAAATACGGGATATGGTGAAAAACGGTGAGCTTGGAAAGTCAATCCGTATGGTATGGATTATAACCAACTGGTACCGTAACCAAGCCTACTATAATTCCGGCGGCTGGCGCGCGACCTGGAAGGGTGAGGGGGGTGGGGTGCTCATCAATCAATGCCCCCATAATCTGGACTTATGGCAGTGGATGTTCGGTATGCCTAAACGCGTCAAAGGGTTTACTCAAAATGGCAAGTTTCACGATATTGAGGTAGAGGACGAAGCTTGTGCGTATGCGGAATACGAAAACGGAGCGACCGCTATATTTATTACCACAACCGGCGAGTTTCCCGGTACAAATCGGCTGGAAATTACAGGGGATAGGGGCAAGCTGGTGTTTGAACATGGTAAGCTCACCTTTTACAAGCTGGATGTCCCCGAACGGGAGTTTAACAAAACCTCAGAAACGCCCTTTGCTTCACCGAGATGTGAAGAAATTGATATTACTATAGATGAAATGGAAACTGCATACAGGGGTATTAGCCAAAACTTTATTAACAATATCCTAATCGGCGAAGAGCTTTTATCACCTGCCACCGAGGGAATAAACGGTCTGTCCATATCTAACGCCATACATATGTCATCCTGGCTCGATAGTTGGGTTGAGTTACCCATTGATTCAGAGCGTTTTCTTAGTTTGTTAAACGAGCGAATAGAAGCTTCTTCAAAAAAGACGATAGTAAAAGAAGCTATAGTCAGCCAGGCTTAACAGTTATTAAGGGGGTACAGCATGAAGATT
>CAYSTR010000273.1:0-4497 GCA_964433745.1 uncultured Oscillospiraceae bacterium
TCGTTCCTCAATACGATAAACTCCGGCAAGAATGTCTTTTTTGATCATACGGACGAGATGGGTGCGTTCTCGCTTTATTATCTCTACACTAGAACCATGGGGGATACGGTAGAGACGGTGGGGAAAACTTTTGCCAAGCTTTGTCTTAATGCCGGCAGTGAGGTGTATGAACACATAGGGGAGACGCTCTATCAGCATTTTGTGGAGCTTGTAAAGCAACACGCAGCTGATATAAAATAGAAAAACCGGCTTTTACAGCCGGTTTTTTCATGCTTACTCGTGCCTTATAGCTTCTAATGCGCTGATTCGCACTGCGCGGTTGGCAGGGTAGAAGCCCGCTACAATACCGACGAGAAACGCGAATCCCAGTCCCAGAAAGATTAACCAGATAGGTATTTGTGACGCTATGGCAAGTGTATTTAACAGATACGAGATACCGTAGCTGATACCAATACCGAACACACCGCCGATAACACCGATAAGCGCCGCTTCTCCCAGAAACACCGTGCGGATGTTGCCGACAGGACAGCCCAAGACTTTCATAATACCAATTTCGCGCGTGCGCTCGTATATCGACATAATCATCGTGTTAGCAATACCGATAGCGGCAACCAACAGGGATATACCGCCTATACCGCCGAACGTGAGCTGTATGGTCTGGGATTGCTCTTGCATACTCTTTCGCATGGAGGCAAAGCTCCATGTATTAAAGCCCTCGTCCGCAATCTCTTTCTCCACCGCCTCAACCTCGTCTACCGAGTTTGCGATGACATACACTTGATCATATCCCTTATCGAGGCTCTCTTTAGTGTCATTGAGCTTGTTATAGTCCTTTAAAAGCTTTTTAGCGAGAGCTAAGTCGATAAATACATTTCCTACAGACATGTCATAGCCCTTTTGCATATCATAAGCAAACTTACCGGTCGCTTTTATGTCGTACTCGACACGCTTTTTCTCCGCTTCTCCGTAGTACTGAGCGCGGATAATCATTTTTGCTTTTAGCGGATCTACAAACGGCTCTTTAACGACACCGTTTTGATCCGGCCAGGGGCTAACCATATTATTTATGCGTTTTGAAGTATTTATGAAGTTGTAGGCAGCCTGCCCGCCGAATATAACAGCAGATTCCTTTTCCGCTTCTGTGGGATACCGCCCCTCACCTAAGGAAAAGCCCATATAGGGGAGAGCGTCAAGGTTTACGGCGATAACACCGCCAGAAAGCTGATATTTCTTTGCGATAATCTCGCAATACCAAAAATATTGGTAGGGAGTAACCGCTTTTACACCTTTTATCTTGGAAAACTTTTCAAGAGTGGCATCATTGAGTGTTGTTCCGGCTTGCGGCTTTGATTGTCCGGGGCCGGAAATATACATGCCGCCGCCGTACACCTCTATGCGTGTAAGATCGGTCATGTTAGAGTAGTATTCGTCAAACTGGGCAGTCATACCGATACCCAGAGATATCATAACGACAATAGAGCATGTTCCGATGATAACACCTACGACAGTCAGCATGGTGCGCACCTTGCGGCGAAACAGGTTGCGCATTATCATGATTAAAAGATCATATATCTTCATCTAATAACATCGCATCCTTTTTAGCTTTTCGCCTTTTTATGAGCACAAACGCCGTAATACCGCCGCCTACTACAATCACACCCGCTCCGGCAATTATCCAGATTACCGGTAATCCGCCAGTCTCTTCGGGAATCGGCTCTATCGGGAACTCTTCAAAGGGGGGATAGAATGGTTCTTGCATCTCCTCGGCAACTACATCAAACTCGCGTGTAATCGACTTTTGCTCCATGTTCTCGTCCTCATAGGAAAAGACGAGAGTATATTTGCTTGTCCCCGGTGTGTTGAGCTTTACAAGGGAATTGTCGTCCTTAAATTCTTTCTGGCTCTCGATAGCACCGAGATAATTAAAGAGAAGCTCATTGCCCGATTCGTCAAGCACCGTTATCTCGCAGTTGTAAAGCTTCGTGAAGCCGGAGTTTATTACAGAGTAGATAAGCTCGACCTCATCCCCGACAAAACCCTCTGTAGTCTTGACTGTACCAATCTTAACACGGTCAACCTGCCCGATGTTTATCGAGGCAGAAAGATCGGCAGAACCGGTCTTTTTTGTTTTGTTGGCGTAATACTCATAATCGACCTTAATCGTGACCGGGTACGCACCGGGAACAAGATTCTTTGCGGTTATAAGTGAAACAGAGCGCGTTGCAACAGCGCCAGGAGCCATGGAAGCGATGTACATGGTGTTTGTGCCCTTAGAAAGTCCCAGCTTTTCACCGCCGCTTACCTTTATGACCATGTTTTGGATGGAGTATTCGGTGCTCATGTTCTTAAATGCAAAGCTGAACGGAAACTCTTCACCCGCCATAAGCTGTCCCTCTCCTGTCGAGAACGAGGACAGAATCAAATGTGCTGAGAGAGGGTCTGGCTTCTCCTCCGGTGTCGGAGGTGTGGGGGCTTCGGGCTTCTCGTATTCTACTGCTTCCGCTATGGTTACGGTGATGGTGTAATCGGCAGTTTTGTAGGTGGTGTCTGTGGGATGGTCTTTATAACTGTAACCAAATCGGAACTTTACTGTCTTACCTTTACCTGTGTATATAACATTTAGAAATGAAATTGAATATCCTTTAGCTACCGGAGAAATATCATATGCTTGAGTAACACCACGAGGTATTACGAAATCGCCGCTTTCAAACACAGCATAAACATTTTGTATATTACTCCTATAATCAAAGTTCGGATCAATAACATTAAAAGCAAAGTTATAGCTATTGTCTTTAGTTACTGGTGTAGAGCTTATAGAATAATCTCTGACAAAAGGAGTCATACCCGTACTTGTTGGAGTTTTTGCTAATTCAGAAATTTCAGCTTCAACAAGGTATGCAGCTTTTACTTCATTATTAGGAGCGTTTTCGTAATTATAAGCGAATCTAAACTTGATACTATTACCTGATTTAGTATAAGTTAAATTTTTCAAATTGATTGTTATTTTTCCTGAATTGCTTGGTACCGGATCTATAGTATAAGTTGAATATCCTGAGCTTCTAAAATCACCATCATAAAAATCAACAATTCCTGCAGAAATATTGGTAGCTGTTTTTAAATTGGGATCTTCAATAAAAAATTCAAGATCAAAAATATCATTACCTTTATCAGTTAATTTATAATCAAGAAAAATAGGTTTAAATGAATTAAGTGGCATGTTCGATAATTCACTGATGGTAACATTTTTTGCTCCCCAAGCCCCCACAACAAGCAACCCGGATAAAATCACAAAAACCGTAGTAAAAGCAAAAATTCTCTTAGTCCACATATCAAAAAAGCATCCTTTCATTCGTTCGTATCCTCGGTCGTACAATTATCGGGAAGTGGCTCGTCTCCGGGAGAGACTGGGGTTGCGGTGTCGTGCGTTTGTTCCTGTTGGGGAGAACCCTCTTCTGTGGGTAAATCCTGCGTGGGGGGGCTTGCATCCAGCTTGAATCTGGGATCGTTGAGCGTGTCCTCCGCTATGTTTCCGTCGATGATGTGTATAATTCTGTCGGCGTAGGACGCTATATCCCGGTCATGCGTGACTATTATTAGAGTGTGATTCTTTTGTTTGGCGCGTCCGACCATAATCTCCATGACCTCTTTTGAGGTTTTTGTGTCCAGGTTTCCTGTCGGCTCGTCCGCAAATACTATGCTCGGATTTGACACGAACGCTCGCGCAATGCCGACGCGCTGCTGCTGACCGCCTGACATCTGTGTGGGCTTGTGCTTGATACGCTCACCCAAACCCACAAGCTTTAGCATCTTTGCGGCAAGCTGTGCGCGCTTCTTCTTTCCGATACCGCGGAACATGAGGGGCATGGCGACATTTTCAAGAGCCGTAATGCCCGCCATGAGATTGTAGGATTGAAAGACAAAACCCACATATCGGCGGCGGAAAAGTGCCAGCTTCTTCTCGCTAAGGGTGCTTATCTTGATACCGTTTATGAACACATCGCCCTTTGTGGGACGTTCAAGACCTGCCAGCATGTTTAGGAGCGTGGATTTACCCGATCCGGATGTACCCAGAATACAGCAGACCTGCCCTTTGGGTATAACTAGATTAATCCGGTTGAGCGCGACGATACGCTCGTCCCCAACCAGATAAACCTTGCGCAGATCGGTAACCTTAACTGCATTTTCGTCCTTCACGCATTTGTCCTTTCGATGGTGAGTATTTCGACGCAATGGGACATATTATTACATAGTATCCCCAATTATTTTAACTCATATTTATTAAATTTTATTGGGAATAAAATAAAATATTTACAAAATTACCCAGTTGTGGTATTATTTGAGTAGTAATAAAATCCGGCAAAGAGGTTGAAATGGAGATAACAGCGGTTTTCGAGGTCATTGGGATTATTGCATTTGCGGCGTCGGGAGCGATTGTTGCGATGTACAAGGGCATGGACGTTTTTGGGGTGTATACCCTTGCAATTATATCCTCCGTAG
>CAYSTR010000274.1:0-4473 GCA_964433745.1 uncultured Oscillospiraceae bacterium
GTCGTCCGAACAGGTGATGGAGAAGTTTACGCTTGACGGAGAGTGCTTCTTTATGTCCAGCAGGATATCCGTATCCCGCGTCACGAGACTGCTTTTAGTGAGGATACAAGCTCCAAAGTCAAAGGCATTAATAAGCTCCAGAGCATTTCGTGTAAGCCCTTGTTCTTTTTCCGCCGGATTGTACGCATCCGACATACCGGCGGTGAACACGACTCCTGTTTTGACCTTTCGCTGTAGGTCATCGCGGATTATGCGCAGTGCATCCCGTTTTGCCCTGATACAGTCGAAGCTGCCACCCATATTGCCGATTTTATCGTAGTAGTCACTTCGGGCATAACAGTAAATGCAACCGTGGCTGCATCCCCAGTATATGTTCATTACATATTCAAATGCGAGATAATCATAGTTTACATGCTTTACATTTGTGATAATGCGGTTAGCGTCTATATACTCCATAAAAACTCCAATAACCATTATGCTGTATCTGTGACCACGGCATAATGGTTATTATAATCTGTTTATCCACTAGTTTATTCTTTACAATATGTAGTGATTAATCATTTAACTTCATCACTTAGATAAATATGCCACTTGTTACCAAAGCCGCCGTCCATTCTGTCCGCATCAGAATAACGCTTACCGATAAAACGCAGTGCGGGTTGGTGCTCTTTTTGTACCTTAATAATCTCCGGCATAGTATACCTCCTATAAATATTAGCTTCTTTTATATTATGAGTCAGTATATATGACAACAGTTCACAATGTACAACCACCAAAACCATTGGAACCATGCATTAGCGCACATTAGCTGCATCGTAATCAAGCCAATGTTGCCCACGCCAAAATTTATTCTTCCTGTCCGCTGCTTCCAATCTCGAGCAGATTACCTTCAGGATCCGCAACATAAAAACTTCGTATGCCAAATGGAAAGGTTACAGGTTCACCTGTAAATGACTTCACGCCAAGTGTGGTTAATCGCTCGTATTCTCTGTCAACATCCGAAAACCGGGGAAGCCAAATGCCTATTTCCATTGTCAGGTTAATTCCCTTCGATGGGTAATAGGATTCGCCTACTGCTTTTGCAAAAGCCTTTCGATCATACAAAAACAATGATAATGAACCACTATTTGTTTTGAACTCAGCAAACAATCCACCATCCCAGTCGGTCTCAAATTCCATGATGTTCTTATAAAATGAAACCATCTTCTCTACATCTTGAACAAGCAGACCGACACCAACATTAACATTCCTACCATTCACAAGCGTTCCTCCAGTAAGCATGTTTTTAACCATCTTATCACACCAAACTTGACAACAGTATGTCAGATTAAAAGAAAAATCCGCCGAAATAGGTCACGGTGTCCGTTCCGTTTATGTAGTTCATCCCACAGGAGGAGGCCAGTGTGGAGACGTTTATACAATACGCCTCGAGGGAGGAGATAGCCTTGTCGGGGAAGCGGCAGGGCTTGTCCTCGCGTTTGGCGCATTTCTCGCAGACGTTGCATCCGCCGGCCGTCAGCTCCAGAAATGTACCGGGGGTGAGAAGCCCGCGGATACGTCCTGCCAGCTCCTGATGATTCTTTGCCGCATCCATCATGCCCTCAAAATCGTAAGAATCCTCAAGCTCTGAAACCGTCTGGAATATGAGGGCCTGTTTGTATGTCTTTGCCTTTTCTATAAGCTCGTCCGCATCGCCTACAGACGGCGGACACATGTGGTTGCGTCCGAAGTTACCGCAGAGATTCGCTTCACAAAACTTTCTTAGCTCCTTGTCAAATACAATCTCGTCTGTATTAATGACATGAGCCTTATAAGCGCCCAGCTCTACGCTTTTTTCTGCCAGATTTTGCATAAATACTCTCCTAATAACATTATTTTAAGCCGTTTGTCGTTTTATCCACAATAAACCGGGGTCTTGCCTTGACCTCACCGTAGATCTTTCCGATATATTCACCGATAACCCCCACCGACACAAGCTGCAATCCCCCCAGAAACCAGAGGGAGAAAGCCCAGTAGGTAAAAGACGGAGGCTCTGTCCAGATGAGCGCGATAAGTGCCGCCAGCAGTGCCGCCAGTGACAGTCCGCAGATAAAAATACCGGTAAACAGTACCATGCGGATGGGCTTTACACTAAACGAGGTGATACCATCAAACGCGAGCTTTAGCATCTTGCTGAGCGGATATTTTGATTCACCTGCAAAACGCTCGCTTCGCACATACTCCACTGTCGAGGTGCGAAAGCCGATAAGCGGGATAATTCCCCGCAGAAAGAGGTTCAACTCCTTATACTGCGACAAAGCCTCCAGTGCCCGTGCGCTCATTAGGCGATAGTCGGCATGGTTGTACACGACCTCTACACCCATAGAGGAGAGAATTTTATAGAAGCCCTGCGCTGTGCCGCGCTTAAAGGCGGTGTCCGAGTCACGATTACTGCGCACACCGTACACAATGTCACACCCGGACTTGTATTCGGTTATAAAGCGGTCGATTGCCTCGATATCGTCCTGTAGGTCACAATCAAGGGAGATTGTGACATCGCACATACCGCGCACCTGCATAAGCCCGCATAATAGAGCATTCTGGTGCCCGCGGTTGCGGGAGAGCTTAATGCCGTCTATATGAGAATCACCCGACAACTCCTCAATGAGCTGCCAGGTGCGGTCTTTACTTCCGTCGTCCACAAACACGACGCGGCTCTCGTCACTAATCTCACCGCGGGATATGAGGGAGTTTAGCTTTAATAGCAGGCGTTTTGATGCTTCGGGGAGCACCTCTTCCTCATTATAGCAGGGTACGACTAGGTATAACTTCATAACTATGACCACGCTCCTTGTGTTCACAAACCTTAGAATAAACAGTGAGGTCTCTCAAGATGCCATTTTTTCTTACTCTGTTAAAGGTTTATGTCTATAGGGTATTATTCCCTCAGTAAATGTAAAATAGACAAACAGCCGTAATTTTGATTTATATTTCGTTTACTAAATCTGATTCAATTCGCTCCCAATCCGGTTTGAGGGCACGGACACTCTGCCCGGTTGACAGGGTCACATCCTCTTGACGGATATATCCTTGATCGATTAGCTCAATGAGCACGGGTTCAAGCTCTGACGGCTCTATACCTCTTGCGGAGCTGACAGATGAAACAGTCTTTCCGAATGAGGGAATAAGACCCTCCTTGGACTCTGCCCATTTGAGGTTTCGGATAAGAAGCTCTATATATCTTTGCTTAGTTATATCGGGTGGGGAAATCTCGACATACCAGCTTGCAGAGTTTTTGAGCTGCTCGCTTAGTGTGCCTTTTATGGCATAAACACCAACTTGTTTATCCTGGAAGTTTTTAAGAAAAACTATCGCACTCTGAAAATGACTGTCGCCCGAGAATATAATGAACTGCTTTATATGGGGGTTTTTTATAAGCTTTTGATAAATATGGTCAAGCATTATAAAATCGGTGAAATCCTTTAAATTTTTTGTCTTTCTGCAATCGATAATGTTGTTGGTTATCGAACGCAGCTTAAATATTTCGTCCTGCATGTTGGCGGTGGTCAGGTCGCCGAAGATAAATATATCCTCAATCCTGCCCTTTTTCTTGACATCGGCAAACCATCCCATTAAATCGGTGTTGGTCTCGTAATCATTGAGAAGCCCGTATCTCCAGGCCTCATAATCCACAAATACCATTGTGGGAACTCCCTCGAACTGCATGTCCGCAGGGCTTAATTTGTAATGCAATTATATTCCTCCGTTAGTTTATCGGCTGTTTGTCAAGGTACACTTGAGGGGAATGTAATAATACATTCCCCTCATTTAGTATATCACAAAATAACTAATTGTCAAGCGGTTTCCGTTTAATGATATCTATAGCTGACCCATAAACATCTGAACCACAAACGACACTATAACTACTAGAGCCGATATGATAAAGCCATGCACCATGGGGCGGAATCCCGAACGGGAAACCTCTTTAAAGTTTGTTTTAAGCCCGATTGCTCCCAGCGCCATGACCATAAAGAATTTAGAGAATGAAGCCACTCCGTCACTTACCGTATCCGGTATAAACCCGGTGCTCTTTATAGCAACCATGCCGAGGAACATGAGTATAAAATATGGAAATATCTTCTTCCATGCTATCTTTTTTCTTGCCGTATGAGTCTCACCAGAGCTTGCGGTGTTCGCCGCAGCGCGTGCATTGAGACGTTCGTTTATAAACGAAAAGATAAGTACAGTGGGGATAATCGAGAGTGTACGCGTCAGCTTCACTATGACGGAGAATGCGCCCGCCGCATCTGAAAATGCGTATCCAGCCGCTACTACGGACGATGTATCGTTGACCGCCGTTCCCGCCCATAGACCGAAGCCCATATCACTCATTCCGAAATACCGCCCCGCTATGGGAAAGAGTATGACCATGAGCACGTCAAAGATAAAGGTAGCCGAGATGGCGTAGGCAATGTCCCTGTCCTCTGCGTCTAT
>CAYSTR010000275.1:0-4434 GCA_964433745.1 uncultured Oscillospiraceae bacterium
CTCGACCTCATGAAGGAGTATCCGGAGTTTACATTTTCCCAGTCACAGGCATCGGTCTACCGCATAATCGAGCAGTACGCGCCCGATATGCTAGACGAGATACGCGCCCGTGTAAAAGAGGGACGCTGGGAGGTCACCGCCTCCACATGGGTCGAGACCGACAAGAACATGCCGAACGGCGAGTCTCTGTCCCGCCATATCCTCTATACAAAGCAGTATCTAAGCAAGCTTTTAGATATCCCAAAGGACAGCCTGTGCATAGATTTTGAGCCTGACACATTCGGTCACAATGCAAACGTCCCCGAAATCATGCAAAAGGGCGGCGTAAAGCACTACTACCACTGCCGCGGTTATGAAGGGGAGTTTATCTATAACTGGAAATCCCCCTCAGGCGCTTCTGTGCTCGTATATAAAGAGCCGCGCTGGTACAACAACTCTGTCAAGTTCGACAGCTTTGCTCATGTACCGGGATTTATGCATAAGTACGGTATATCCGATCTTCTGTTTGTATACGGTGTAGGCGACCATGGCGGCGGACCTACCCGCCGTGATATAGAGCAGCTTATCGACATGCAAACCTGGCCCTTAATGCCTAAAATCAAGTTCGGTACATTTGCCGAGTTCTTTAACATACTGGAAAAGAGTAAGGACAGCTTTGCCACGGTGGATAAGGAGCTGAACTTCATCTTTACCGGGTGCTACACCACACAGACCCGCATAAAGATGGCCAACCGCATATCGGAGGATCGCCTTTATGAAGCCGAGACTCTTACTGCCCTGTCCGGTGTGAATGCAGACGGCAAGAACCTCTCCGAGAGCTACTTTAACGCATGGGAGAATGTGCTGTTTAACCACTTCCACGACATAATACCCGGTTCGGGTAAGATAGACACGCGCGAGTACGCTATGGGCGGCTTCCAAAAGACCATGGCGGCGGCAGGCATCAACGCTTCTCAGGCAATGCGCGCCATTGCCGCTAACATTGACACCTCCTCCATTAAGACAGACGACGACAAGCTGACCATCTCTGAGGGTGCGGGAGCGGGCTTTGCCCTTGAGCAGAAGGATTTCTACCGTTTCCCGCAGACCGAGCGCGGACGCGGCAAGGTTCGTATATTTAATCTCTACAACACCACCGCCTTTGACCGCGAGGGTGCTGCCGAGATAACCGTATGGGATTTTCACACAGATAACCTCATAGTAACGGACACCTCCGGCAACAAGCTTTTGACACAGATTCTTGAAAGCGGCAAGGGCTACTGGGACCACCGCTTTATTAAGCTGCTTGTTTATGTAAAGGTGCCCATGTTCGGCTACACCACTGTTATATTGAGCGAAAACGAAGAGGTTAGACTGACTCCGGACGTATTTGCCCTCGATGCGGCTCTCCGCGAGGATCGCTACACCGACGATGACCTGGTGCTCGAGAATGATCGTCTCCGCGCCGTGTTCGAGTCCGAGACCATGCGCCTAATCGAGCTTACCGACATTAAGCATGACGAGAACCTTATCTGCGAGCCCAGCGCTTATTTCCGCTACATTCAAGAGAACGACAAGAATGGTATGACGGCGTGGCGTGTAGGCGAGTATTCACAATCTACCGATCTGAACCTTACTTCTGATGTTCGCATCTACGATAAAAATCTAAAGGGTATCCGCAAGTACATAAAGTATAAGATGAAGTTCAAGTCCTCCGAGCTTGATGTCACTGTCTCTCTGGACAAGGGCGGACTTCTGGAGTTCACGATTACTGCCGACTGGCATGAGGTAGGGCGTCCGGGCGAGGGCGTTCCTCAGCTCAACTTCTTCCTGCCGTTTGACTATCAAAGCTCCGAGTACCGCTACGACATTCCGTTTGGCATGGTCACCCGCGGTGAGCTGCGCCACGATGTACCCGCTATAAGCTTTGGGTACGCTGTTCCGTCTGACGGAAACAGGGGTGTATTCGCTGTCACCGACACGAAGTACGGCTTTAGAGGAGCAGACGACAGTCTCGCCGTCACCCTCATACGCTCGTCCTACGATCCTGATCCGTATCCGGAGCTGGGTATACACCACATGCGTATAGGTCTTGGCATCGTCAAGGATGATACCTATGCCCTTAAAAAGCGGGCAAGTGCGTTCGTTCACCCCATACACTTTGTATCGAACACCGCACATCCCGGTACTCTCCCGCTTGCTAAGAGCCTTATTGAGACCAACAAGGGCTTATACGTATCCTGCGTGAAGCTGCCCGAAGCAGGCGGTACGGATACAATGGTTATACGCGTATACAATCCCGAGAAGTCGGCTCTGGATGGCAGTATCACATTCACAAAGCCAGTAAAATCCGCTTGTGTATGCGATATAAACGAACAGCCGGGTGCTGCGCTTAAATCGAACGGTAACAGTGTTACTGTTCCTCTAAAGGCGTATGAGATGGCTACGGTAATGGTTAAGCTTTAAACTTTTTCTAGAAACAATGGGGCGCGGTGCATATGTGTACCGCGCCCCATTTTATTAGTGAAACAGTCCCGAAACTAGATTTGTAATGAAGCTCCACATTGCGGGATACTCTTTGTTAATAAGATTTCTAATCTGTTCTTTACTTACATCAATAAATATTCGGGATGTCTCTAATACTGTTATGCTCTGGTTACCGTTTGCATTTCGTCCAACAGCTATATTTCCTACCGCATAATCGCCTATTGCTATGTGGCTTGCTATGGAACAAGCCCCCAGAGAAAACATGCCTATCGACAATGCACCTAAGGTAAACACACCCAGAGCAATCGCACCTACAGCAACTAAACCGGCGGCAATCGCTCCTACAGAAAACAATAACCCCGCACCCAGTGTAGCTATACTGATAAGTCCCAGACCGATAAAACCCAGTGATACAAAGCCCATCGAAATGAGACCTATTGATAAATAGCCTGTTGCGATATTTCCAATGGCCAGAATACCCTTTGCTCTTCTAAATCCTAAACCTATGTTAATATGTACAAGGGGTAACCCGAATAATGTACGCTCGCTTTTGTATTCGTAATATTTTCCCCGGCGAACCCAGAATTGCTCATTGACAGTACCTATTCTGTCCTGTTCCATATCCCCATCCTTCATAAGACTGTCAATGGTTACTCCAAATATCTGCGATAAAGCTATGAGCTTTTCTGTTTCGGGGAAGCTTTGCCCCGATTCCCATTTGGAGACCGCCTGCCTTGATACATCCAACATCTCTGCAAGAGCCTCCTGTGACATACCCTTTTCTTTTCTCAGTTTTTGTAGTTTTTCATGGAATTTCATAAAGCACTCATATCCTTAAAATTTATTTGGTACTAAACCTAACATAATTCTAGTATTTTATTCGTCAGATAACCACCAACATAGGATTGCGTTTTGTCAACCTCAGGTTGCGCGCCGTATTCCGCAACCATTCGTCACCTATTTCTACTTGCAATAGAGAAACATTTATGGTATAATCTGGTTAGTTGAAAATAACCGCCCCTCCTGCCACGAGTGCGGTTATCTTTACGGTAGGTAACTAGGGATCAAGAATTTTCCTGCCTTATGCGCTTCATTCGTCTTCTAAGCTTGAAGATAACGACAAACAGTATCACTCCTATTACAGCACCCGTCGTATCGATTATGACATCGTAAAAGCTGCCGTTTCGTCCCGCTGTGAAGAGCTGGCGGGTCTCGTCTATACAGGCGTAGGCAAAACACAGCCCCACTGCGATTAAGCCCCGCGCAAACAGTCCCATGCGCGTCTTTAGAAGCGTCAGCATTATGACAAAGCCCAACGTCATGAATATGGTCAGGTGTGCGCCCTTGCGAACCACAACCTCCAGCTGCATTATAATAAGATGTATCTCCCGCGGGGACATGGATGTGTAGTCCGGATAAAAAAGCCGTAGCAGTGCTTTGCTTATCCTTTGGGACAATCCCGACGACTCTGTGCCGGTTTGGGACGAGAAAAAAAATATGGCGATTACCACAACTACCGCCAGTATAATTCCGGCTATAATAAACAGGCGCTTGATTTCAATCACACCTTATATATTTTTAAAAGGAACTTCTAACAATAGAAAACGACAACCTATAAAAAGTTGTCGTTCTCTGGTCGGAGTGGTGAGACTCGAACTCACGGCCTCTTGGTCCCGAACCAAGCACTCATACCAAACTGAGCTACACCCCGGCGGTAAGCTGCGCCTGCACGCGCTGGCTTCCTTGTTAAGTATTGTGAGAAACTAGATTATGTATACCCAGAGCGCCCTAAACCGTATTACCCGCTCATTTTTCGGAAAAAAGTAACTCGAGCGCACTCGAGCTACTCTTACCATAAAACTTGAATAGGACTTCCCAGGGTGCAGCGTCACGCTGCCTTTGGCTGCGGAACTAGGATTTGAACCCAGACAAACAGAGTCAGAGTCTGTCGTGCTACCATTACACAAT
>CAYSTR010000276.1:0-4416 GCA_964433745.1 uncultured Oscillospiraceae bacterium
CAGAAAAAAATTAGGTTCTAAGGTTACACACCCAAGTTTTCAAAACTCGCGTCCGATAAAAAATGGTGCCGGTGAAGGGACTCGAACCCCCACGGTTTCCCGGATGATTTTGAGTCATCTGCGTCTGCCATTCCGCCACACCGGCACATATTCATCTGCACTCACAATTCTACCACATCCACGAGGACATTGCAATACCCCGCATCAATATTCACATTTTATTCATAATGAGAGATAAAATAAATAAAGATAGACTCATCTTTTAATAACACAAACCCTTTATGCAATGTCAAGAGCTATCCGAGAATAGGGTGTGAAAAATAACAAACTCAATAATGATCATATTTAAATATAGTATAATTTACATTTAATTTACATTTTTGCATTGAATTGTTTAAATAATTCATATTGACATTATGGTGAAATAGTAGTATATTAACTATAGATGTGAAAAGAGGTGTTGCCTTTGTCCAAAGTTAATGATTAAAAATGTATTATTTAAGAGCAGCAATTTATAATTTATCCCAAAATAACTAAGAAAGATTAAGAGGTTAAAGATGAAAGAAAACCCTATACTATTATTTACCATAATATTTATTATTTCAGTTTGTTTATTAATTCATGGATATGTTAATGAATTTTATGTTTTATTAAATTATATTGGCTTATTTCTAAAAATCTTAACAGCATTTTTAACTATATCTAAATATTACAAAGAAAAGATAAATAAAATCAAATCACCCGAAACAATGGTTAACATTCACCGTAAACATAATTTGCAGAACAATAATTATAAGAGAGTTTCTAAAGTAATGTTACCACGCAATATAAACTTGAATAAAAAAAATAATTTAACAATAACAGTTTATGTGGATTTTGATAATAATAATCTTGCAGGTTAACTCAAAAATTCTACGTAAGTACTATGAATATGTGCCTATCTCTCTCGGTAGGCACATAATTGTTTTTTCGCAATATTTTTTAACTTCTTTATGCCATACTATCTTCCCCTATTCATACCTCAGCGCCTCAATGGGGTCGAGCTTGGCGGCCTTGTTGGCGGGGTAGTAGCCGAAGAATATACCGATTGCCATAGAGAAGCCCACGGCCAGTACGATAGTGGGGACGGACGCTTTCGCCTCAAAGCCCAGCACGGACACACCCACAGCACCTATGAGAAGTCCCAGAAGAATACCGATAATACCGCCGATAAGACAGATAATGACCGCCTCAACTATAAATTGTGTGCGGATTGATGCATTTGTCGCACCTATCGCCTTTCTCGTGCCTATCTCCTTGGTGCGCTCGGTGATGGACACAAGCATAATGTTCATGACACCGATACCGCCCACCACAAGAGATATGGCGGCGATACAGGAGATAGCTATCTTTAGACTGTCCATAATACCGCTGATGGTCTCAATCATGCTCTGCATACTGAATGTGCTGATGCGAAAGTTTTTGTTGTCCTTATAGAATTTTTCCATGAACTTCTCGGCGACCCTTGCAAATTCGAGGGAATCTGTACCTACACTAGTTAACAGCGTGACCGAGCGGTAGTTCTCCTGGCTCATGCGCTTGTTGGCGGTGGACAGGGGTATGAGTACGCTGGTTGTAATGTCCTTTGCCGGGGTCATGACATCGTTTACGTTAGTCGAGACATACTCATATACGCCCACTATTGTAAATGTATCGGTTCGCCCGCCCGATGTAAAATCGATGGTTTTACCCAATGGAGATTCCTTCGGAAAGAGGTTCTCGACCAGCCGGTCGGACACGACTGCCACCTTTCGGAAATCGTCCTCATCCCGCTGCGAAAGGAAACGCCCCTCTAAAAGCGCCAGATTGTTCGTTCGCTTGTAGCCGCCGGACACCCCTGTTACATTGACATTGGCATAGTCCCGCCCTATTTTTATCTTCCCCGAGCCTATAGAGCGCGTAAAGCTAACCGCATCGATATCGCGGGCATAGCTCTCCATAAGTGCATCTATCATGTCGGCGCTGATGAGCTCCTTGTCGGTCATATGTGCGGTGACAGTATTGTCTCGGCGCTGTACAGTGAGGGTGACATTATTCGCGCCCATCTCCTGCATACCGCTGCTGACGCTGCCTGTTAGCGAATCCCCGACAGTTACAATGCCGATAACCGAGCCAATACCAATAATAATACCCAGCATGGTCAGTAACGCCCGCATCTTGTTCGCCATTAACCCGGTAACGGACAGCAGTATACTCTCCCACAGATTCACCTTTTCACCCGCCTTTTCTTATTTTAGCTCTTGACCGACACAATGTTTCCATCCCGCAGTGTCACAATCCTCTGGGTCTCCTCGGCAAGCTCCGGGCTGTGCGTAATGAGGACAATCGTCTTACCCTGCTCCTTATTGAGCCTATGGAATATATCCATGACCAAGCGTCCGGTAGAGGTGTCCAGTGCTCCTGTCGGCTCATCCGCCAGAATGATGGAGGGGTCGGTTGCCATGGCTCTGGCTATTGCTATGCGCTGCTTCTGACCTCCCGACAGTTCGTTTGGCTGGTGTTTGGCTCTATCCTGCATGTCCACCATGGAAAGAAGCTCCCATGCCCTTTTTCTTCGTTGTGCGGTGGGGATTCCCGCGTATAAAAGCGGCATCTCTACATTTTTAAGAGCATTTGTCCTGGCTACGAGGTTGAACGTTTGGAACACAAAACCCACCTTTTGGTTTCTAATGCGGCTAAGCTCCGAGTCCCTGGCGGTGTGAACATCCACTCCGTCTAGAATATAACTCCCCTCTGTGGGACGGTCAAGCACACCTATGATGTTCATCAGGGTGGATTTTCCCGAGCCGGACGCGCCCACAATCGAGAGGAACTCTCCCCTCTTGATGTCCAGGGTAATACCATGGAGAATCTCCAGCTCGTTTGGTTTACCAATATAAAACCGCTTAATTATGCCCTTTAGGCTGATGATTACATCCTCCATCAGCTCCTCCTGCCGCCAAACGGATTCACGCCGCCGAACATTATGGCATTTCCCGCATCGACGGTGTTGCCCTCCGGGTCATTTATAACCGCAAGCCCCTCAGATAGCCCTGTCCCCCATATCTCCACATAGTAGTCGGTCTCCAGCCCCACAGTGACAGGGATGGTGCTTATACGCTCCTCTAATAGATTCTGTTCATCGTAGATTTTTATGATAGTACTGCCGTTTTCGTCTGTGGTGAGCATATCATAGGGCACGGCAAATACGTCGGTGCGCTCCTTTAGTATTATCGTGAGCTTTGCATTCATGCCGATACGAAGCCGCTTGTCCGCTTCAGGGATGCTAATCGTCACCGTAAAGTTGCCCGCATCGTCTACCGCTATGGGGGAGATACGCTCAACAAAGCCAAAAAACGGCTCTTTACCTGTGGCATCGGTGGTTATACGTACCCTCATACCCTCTTCTATAAGCGCCACATCGTACTCTGCTACGGTCGTCTCTATCTTTAGAGCCTCTGTGTCCTGTATCATAAATAGAGTGCCGCTTGCCATAGTCCCATAGGACGCGTTCACCTGCGTAACAGTGCCGTCCACAGGCGCACGCACCGTCGTCTCCACCAGATTTTTTTCCAGCGTAGCCAGTTGGTTTCTAAGAGACATGGTATTGTCCTGCAGCTGCTGATTCGTGATGACGTCCTTTCTGTCCTCTATGGCCACACTATTGTTTCTCATGGCCTTTTCATGGTTCTGTACCGCCTGACGGTATGACTTTAGTGCCTGATCTACAGTGCCGCTGCCGCTGTCCACCGCATCACTGTACGCCTTAGCCCACGCATCCGCATATACTCTGTCGTAGGTCATTTTGTATTCGGCAGACTTTGTATCATACTTCATTTTCATATCTGACAGCTTTTCTATCGCTTTTTCAAGCTCATCAACCTTGTCCGGGTCTGTTTCATCCAGACTATCTTCCAGTCCTTTTACTAAACCTTGCTGTGCTTCATATGCAGTCAACAGAGCTGAAACCTCTGTCTTTAGTCCCGCCAGTGACGGGTTCTGGGATACAGCGGACAAGGCGGCGGTGTCAGCGGACTTTTTCGCAGCCGTCTCTGCCTTTTCCTGCGCCTTTTGCACCTCTAAGGAGGCATTGTACACCTCCTCTGACAGGTACATGTTGTCCGCTTTCTTCTGCTGCTCCGCATCACCCAGCTTTCGCTCCGCTTGATTGAGAGAAGCGCCCGACTGTGCCGATAGGATAGCTATGTTTTCCTTAGTCTCGCGGATGGATTTCTCTATATCGCTGGGATCTAGAATACAGAGTATCTGCCCCTCGGTCACCCTGTCCCCCACCTTGACCAGAATGTCGTTTACCTTGGCATTCACTAAAGCGGTGACGGTCTGTCTCGTGTCGCTGACAACCTTACCGCTGGAGGTCACGGTAAGCTCAATAGTGCG
>CAYSTR010000277.1:0-4412 GCA_964433745.1 uncultured Oscillospiraceae bacterium
ACGGAGATATACTGCCAGATCCGGCGCTTTTTATAGCTGCGGGGTTTTGCTTGCAGATTAAAGGAGAGGGTACTATAGTATCTGATATTGACATTAATATTAACGGTAATATTGGCAATACTGACGATACATCTGAATGCAGCGGTGCATTCGGGTTTACCTGGGGACGGCAGACTTCCCATGAATTAAACGCTGTAAAGAATAGAATTGAGAACATTAATCTGTATATCAAAGGCGATATAATCTCCTCCTCTGTCATTTATTACAGTAATGCCGCCGGATTCTCTCATGATACATGGAACATGGACATATACAATGTGCATGTGACGGTGGATGGAGATATTAAGGCTGTTCAGAGAAGAAGCTTGAGTGCTGTGTCCTCGGGATTTACAAATGAGATAGTTATCTGGCACTCCTTGCAAGAGGGACAAGGCTTTAATGAGATATCGACGATAGTAAACAGTGAAGTAACTGCCGGGAATATCACAGCAGTAGCACCATTGGGTACGGCATGTGCAAGCGGATTTTATGGAGGTATGGATTTTTTTCCGATTGAGGGATATATAAACGAGAGCTTTACCGTTAACGGCAACTATACCAATGTTTTTTCTATTAAAGCAGAGGGAATAAACGCATATGCAGCGGGATTTTGTCTATCCGATATAGGTACGTCACACAGCGGTGTCAATGTTGAGGGACAGATAGAGGCACTGGGTACAGAAATCTCACAATCGGCAGGATACTGCATAAAAACAGAACCGGTAAGTACAAGTGCGGACAAAAGCGGTACCCTTTTAAGCTATAACTATTGTGATGTAAAAGGCAGGATATCCTCTGCCGGAAATTATGCTTTAACCGGGGGATTTTGTGTAAATGCTTTTCAAAATGCTGTAATTGAGAACTGCTGCACAATAGTAGGCGGTAACGTTTCGGCTTCGGGTGATAAAAGCGGTGCTGCCGGTTTTTCTGCACTGTCCTCTCCAGGCTCGGAGATTTCCTATTCGTTTGCTAAGATTGTTGGCAATATTAATGCCGGTGTGATGTGTGCATTCAGCCTTAATACGGCAGGAAGAGTCTTTAACTGCTCCGCGCAGATACTCACTTATCCCGATATTGCTTTTATAGATACAATCGAACAGGACGGTCAACTCGAAGGGTGTACCTATATCTGCTCACCCAATAAAAAAAGGCTCCCGTTAATGCTCGCCCATTCTTCACGTCTAATACGTCTTGACGGTAACAGTCTGAGCATTAAACAGTTTTCAGAGAATAAAAATATCCGCTATATCTCTGCACAGCAGAATAACGAATGGATAAAGGTTGAACTGGGAAAATCTGTCGCCGAGGTCATATCATCAGTGGAGAGTGGTTATGGATTTACCCCCATGATTTATGGTCCCGGTTCAGACGAATACGAGCTAGTTCATACGGACAGCGGAAGCTACAGCTTGATAATAAAGGATTCTACACGCCATTTTACTTTTCCCAAAATAGCATTGGCGGGTTATTTTGACGGATATAATAATAATCAACTAGTTACAATCGACATTTTCGACCTCACACCAACCGCTTCCGACAACAATGGAAACGGAGAAACCGGCAATGCCGGCGGAGCAAATACAGAAAGACCCCCGCACCAGGGAATGATACCAAACCCGGGTACAGGGGACAATATTGCCGATTATATTGTTATCCTTATCTTTACTCTGATAACGCTTCCGTTGTTTTGCGTTAAAAAGAAGAAAAGATAATCTTATTCGCGTGTAACATTGCGAATCCACTTTGTACCACGCAGACGAATATATGAGATTACCATCTTTATGGGTTCGTCTATCTTGAGGAAGATGTATACCGCCCACATGGGGAGCTTGAATACAAATGCCGCCAATGCCCCGAACGGTATGGCAACCAGCCACACAAACACAAGGTCTATGATTAAGACAAATCGGGTATCCCCTCCCCCGCGGTGTATCCCCACCAAGCAAGGGGCATTGTAGGATACGGATATGAATATAAAGGCAGATACGACAATAAAATCCAGCGCCATCTGCTTTACCGTATCCGAGACATTGTAAAAATCCACCGCAAAATGACGAAGCAGCAGCATAGCCACACACATCGTAACACCGATTATGATATAAAGCCGTTGTAACAGCCGCACCATGCTCATTGTTTCTCTATAATCACCTATACCGACAGATTTTCCTATCAAAACGGCACTGGCACTGACTATTCCCCAGACAAACACATTTGTAAACTGCATGACAACGTTGCAAATACTGTTTGCAGCAAGAGCGTCTGCGCTGACTCTGCCCAGTATGAGGGTTTGAAGAGCTATCCCTAAGCTCCACATAAACTCGTTCAAGAGAACGGGCGAGGCATACTTGAACAAGTCAGCCCACAGATATCGTTCGGCCTTAAATATGTTATGCCATCTAAATTTTATCCTCTTCTCGATAAACATGACAAACACAATCATAACGAGAAATTCTGTAATACGAGCGCATAGAGTGGCAATAGCCGCACCCTCTATCCCCAGTCTCGGAAATCCAAGATTACCAAAGATTAACGTCCAGTTTAGAAATACGTTAATAGAAAAGGATAGAATAGATACAACCACGGCAATCTTGACAATCTCAACTGCACGGCAGGTGTTTATATAGACTGTGGCAATACTCACAAACAGATAGGTAAATGCAATAATCTTCAGATACCTTACGCCCTGGTCAAGCACCTCGGCGTTATCGGTAAACAGTCCCAAAAGCTGTGTGGGGAACAGGAGCATCAGCACCGTCATGATAGCGGCAAGTACTACCGATAGGCGCAGTACAATTCCGATTATACTTCTTATGGGCTTAATCTCGTTTTTACCCCAATACTGACTTATTAACACCTGTGCTCCGGAGCACATGCCGAATACGGCTACCATAAACACAAAGCCCGGCTGGTTTGCAACAGCCGAAGCAGATAATGCGGTTTCGCCTAACATTCCAAGCATAACGGTGTCAGTAAGGCTTACGCTGAATGTTACAATGTTCTGGAGTGCTATTGGTATGGCTATTCGTAGAATGGTCTTATATGTTTCTTTGTTTTTAAATGTTATCAAGCTGATTAGTTCCTTTGTTTAGTTCTCTTATAGTGTCGGCAATGGCTTTTATACGGCTCAATCTGTGGTTTAACCCAGATTTGCTTATTTTTTCGGGGAACTGCCCGCACAGCTCTAAAAGGCTCATATCGGGATTATCAAGTCGTATTCTAGCTGTCTGTTCTAAAACAGGCGGCAGAGAGGACAGCCCATTTACTGAGGCAATAAGCTTTATATCCTCTATCTGATGCAGTGATGCAGTGACCTGCTTATCAATATTTGCTGCCTCACAATTAGTTATGCGGTTGACATTGTTTCTTATGTCCTTCATAACCTTAATACCCATGATGGAAAGACTGGCCTGCGGAGCACCGATAAGTGTGAGTATATCCTCAATCTGCGTGCTTTCCTTGAGGTAAAGGACATGCTGACCCTTTCGCTCCACCTTTTTAAACGGAATTGCTTGCTGCTCTGCCCTGTCCTTAATATCAGAAGCTACATATCTGTGCGAAAATACAAGCTCCAGATGATAGCTTTTCTCCGGATCCTGTATGCTTCCGCAGGAGAGAAATAATCCGCGCAGCAATGCACCTGTCTCCGCATCGGAAAAATTTCCTTTTACCCGCATAAACACATCATCAGGCGAATAGCCGTAAAAATTAAGGATGCGGCTTGTAAAACGCTTATCCCCCAGATATATGGAGGTGAAAAGCCCCTTTTCTGTAATAACTAAAGCATTATCAGGAACAAAAAATAGCGATTCTATTAAACGTTTAGTAAGCATAATCGTATCCTTGCACTCGGATTTAAGCTCAATCTCATCAAAACAAAATGAGCGGGCACCGAGTAAAATTCCCAGCAGCAGTGCCGAACGCTCACTGTTTGATTTTATTTCAATACCGCATAAATAAGATTTAAGCTCCGACGTATAGGACATAACAACCTCTATTTAGAAATATCTCTGTGATTAATAAGCACCTTATACCCTAACGCACTGATTCTTTCGTGTAAAAGTCTGGCAAAAACCACCGAGCGGTGATGCCCCCCGGTACAGCCTATGCTGATAACCAACGAGGATTTACCCTCCGACACATATAAAGGCAGCAGATACTCAATCAAACTATAAAGCTTTATAAACAGTGTATTAGATTCCTCAAAGCCGCATACATAGTTAAACACCAACTCGTCTTTACCTGTTAGGTTTTTTAGTTCTTCTATATAAAATGGATTGGGAAGACATCGTACATCAAACACCAAGTCGGAATCATGCGGTATCCCATGCTTAAAGCCAAATGAGACACAGTTAATCACCATACTGCTCTCTAAG